>CALXIZ010000051.1 GCA_944388495.1 uncultured Clostridia bacterium
TGTATGAAAAATGTAAGAAATGTTTTCGAAGATATGCCCGGGAATCTGAAAGAATATCTGCTATAATATTTCTGTCAAAGGGGTGTGAGTATATTGGGAAACAGTTCTGTTTATCTGTTGTTTACAAAATCAAATACTCTGATGTCAAAAGCAGTCTCTGCGCTGACAAATGATGAGTATACACATGTGGCAATTTGTGTCGATGATACATTTACGGATTTTTATTCTTTCGGAAGGAGGACTCCGTATTTCATGCTGCCGGCCGGATTTACGAAAGAATCTGTCTACGGAGGGCTTTACCGGCAGGATGAGAGCATCCCGTGCAAGCTGGTAAAAATACAGACAGATGAAAGAAAAGTGGACAGAGCCAGAGCAATCCTGGATTTTTTCTATGAGAACCGGTTTCGGTACAAATACAGTATCCTCGGAACGGTATTATGCAGGGTCGGGATTACATATCACCGGAATTATCACCGATTCTGTTCGCAGTTTGTCGGCGAACTGCTGCAGGAATGTGATATTCTGATCAAAAACAGAGAACCGGCGCTGATGCGGCCGTCACAGCTCGACCGTGAGCTTTCGGCGCACCGGCTGTTTGAGGGCGACATCGGCGGTCTGAAGGCGTGGATCGAAAACAGAGCCTGTTTTATGACGGCGGCCGGCAGGCGGCCGGAATCCGGCGGATATCCGGCCGCTGCTTCTCTCTTTTAGCGGAAGGAACGATCCTCAGCCGAAGAGTTCGTCACCTTTCTTAAATTCGAAGGCAGGGTGGAAGTCGAAGCGTACGGCGCCGACGGCAATGTCGGGGCCTACCGCACGCTGGATTCTGGCAACGCCTTCGTTGCCGAAGCCGGCACAAAGCTCGATTGCGGTGCAGCCTTTTTCGACCATTTCTCTGGCGACAGCTTCCGCCTGCTCGTAGGTGGAGCAGCCGATTACGTTCATATCGATTTCGTCTCCTTCGACGATACCTCTCTGCTTTTCCGGATCACAGCCGGGAGCGACGTAAACAAATGCGCACTGGAATTTCATCTTTTCCTCCTTGATAATCTGTCATTCGTTTTCTGTGAAGTGATAAATTCTCTTTTCTTATTGTAAATCAAAACGGTTGCGGAAAGCCAGAGAAACTTTTTACGGTTCAGTCTGTTTCCTGCCCGGCAGAGCCCGTGGTAGAATAAGAAAAAGCATATCCGAAAAAACGGGGAGGGAGAGTCTTGAAGGAAAGAAAACCGATGACGTATGAGGAACAGGTCGCTGTCATCCGCAGAAAAGGATTTATTATCTATGATGATGAGGTCGGCGACTGCATCGCATTTCTCAGAAAAGTAAATTATTACCGCTTTTCCGCTTATTTTCTTCCTTTTATGAAGAACGACAGGACTTTTGAAAGAGGAATATCGTTTTTCCGTCTGCAGCGCATCTATGAATTTGACAGCAGACTGAGATCTCTCATTTTTGAGATCATCGAGGATGTGGAGGTCTACCTCCGGACGCAGATTTCTTATTATGTCTCACAGAAATACGGCGCTTTCGGCCATCTGAATGACGCCATGTATTCCCGCCGTCACGACGAACACAATTTTCTCGGCAGAATCCGGCGCTGTGTGGAACAGAACAGAGATTCTCCGATTATCATTCAGAGTCAGAAGAAAAATGACGGAAGAGTTCCGCTCTGGATTATCGTTGAGTTTTTCTCGGTCGGTATGCTGACTTACTTTTTTCTCGATATGAAATCGGCGGATCAGAAGGAGATTGCGGAAAAAATCTACCGGGCCCGCGTAAAAGAATTCGAAAGCTGGCTTCACTGTCTGACAGATCTGAGAAACCGCTGTGCGCATTATCTGAGTCTTTACGGATGGACCTTCGCTGCCGCACCGCGCCTGCCGCAGGATGTCGCCTGCTTTTACGAAGCTGACAGGAGTCTGTTTCCGCAGCTTCTTGTTCTGAAATTTCTGTATCCCGATGAACGGGAATGGATGTTTAAAATGATGGCGGTCCTGAAACCGCTGATGCTGGAGTATGAGGAGGACATCGAACTGCGTCATATCGGATTCCCGGAAAACTGGGAGAATCTGCTGGCCGGACGCGGCGGAACAGGTGCAGCGGACAAAACCGCAGGATAGATCATGCACTGATCCGTACAGCCGGCCGGATATCCGCCGGCTGTACGGAAAGATTATTTTGCGTCGGAGTCGTTTCGGAATTCACTGATACCGTACATCCCCTGTTCCGTGCAGTGCTTCGGGATATCGGAAGGGAAGCAGATAAGCATCTTATCGAATACTTCGAGGAATGTGCCGTTCCAGCCTTTTTCCTCTTCGATCGGGCGGCATATCTCCTCTTTGCTGTCAAAATCTGCGTTTTTCGGATCGATATCAGGCAGCTCAACGCCCGGAACGGCATAATAGTGGTATTCGGCGCTGTGAGGGCTGAACTGATTTGCTATTTTCATGTTCCAGTAATCGCCTCCGAATTCTTCGATCAGCTTCTGTCTGGCTCTGTCTCCGGCTTTTTTCGGATCATAGCCCTCGCAGATCAGTTCACGGAATATGCCGCTTCTGATCTCGGGACTGCTGGTCAGGATCGTATACATCTTAGTCTCGCTCATCGGGATATCCTTTCTTATTCTGTCGGGTGATAAAAAATTCTGTACAGAGCTTTCCGCCGGTATGCGGAAAGCTCTGTTCTTATCATATCCTACAGAAGCGGGAATGGCAACCGCCGGAGGCAGTCTCCTTCCTTCCTGCAGTCATTCTGCCGATATCCCGAAAAACTGTCCCGCAGATCCGTTTTTTCAGTCTCCGAAGAAAAGTTTCATTTTTCCCTCCTGAACATAGTTTGTCTGCAGCGGATGCAGACGGCTGAAATGATTGTCTGATATAATTCTGACAGGACGATTTTCCGGTATCCGCGGATAATTTTTCCGGATTCCGATATAAGTATATCTCAGAGATAGGAATTAGAATGTTGTTTTTACAACAAAAAGAGAAAAGGAGAAAAAAATGTCTGACGACAGCATGAGAATCAGAGGATTTCAGAAACTGACGCTGCTGGACTATCCGGGACAGATGGCCTGCATCGTCTTTACCGCCGGCTGCAATTTCAGATGTCCCTTCTGCCAGAATGCGGGGCTGCTGCAGACGGATGCTGCGGAAGACGCAGAGGAATCCACCGGCGGCAGAACACAGGAAGATGAGATTTTCAGCTATCTGGAAAAGAGGAGAGGTATTCTGGACGGTGTCGTCATCTCCGGCGGAGAGCCTCTGATGCAGGAAAAGCTGCCGGAATTTATCAGGAGGATACGGCAGCTGGGGCTGTTGGTAAAAGTGGACACCAACGGGAGCTTTCCCGACAGACTCGCTTATCTGCTGGAAGAAAATCTGGTCGATTATGTGGCTATGGATATTAAGAGCGGCAGAGAAGGTTATCCGGACGCTTCGGGATGCAGACGGAAGGATATAGTGAAACAGGTCGCCGCAAGCATCGCTCTGCTGAACAGGGCAGCTTCGGAGAGCAGATGCGGAAACGGTTTTTCCTGTGAGTTCAGGACGACGCTGGTGAAGGGAATACACCGTGCAGAGGATGTGGAGGAAATCGCGCGTCAGATCGGCCGTGATATTCCGTATTATCTGCAGTCTTATTCCGATGCCGGAGATATTCTTCACCCGGAAGGTCTCGCTTCCTTTTCCGGAGAGGAGCTCGCCGATATGCTGCACAGAGCGCGCAGATACTGCCGGAAGGCGGAGCTGAGAATTTGACTCCCAATATATAGTGCATAATCACTTGCCATACAGAATATATTGTGCTATGCTTAGTGTTAATCTGGAGAAAAACACAGCATCTGTAACCCGGCACGGAAAAAAGCTGTACGGGAAAGTACGGAAAGTGTATCAGAAAATACAGAGCGGGGTACAGAAATATACAGAAGGTATGAGTACGGAAATACGGGAGGAGTGAAACAGAATGTATAAAGTCATCAAGAGAGACGGAAAAGTGGCTGAATTTGACATTCAGAAGATCGTAAATGCCATCACGAAAGCCTTCCACGCGCTGGAAAAGCAGTATAACAGTTCGGTGATCGATTTTCTGGCTCTGAAAGTCACGGCTGATTTTGAACCGAAGATTTCGGACGGACGCATCAGTGTGGAGGATATTCAGGACAGTGTGGAATCCGTGCTGAGCAGAGCCGGATATGCCGACGTGGCAAAAGCATATATCCTTTACCGTAAAAAGAGGGAAAATCTCAGAAACGTGGAATCCACCGTTCTCGACTACAAGAAAGTGGTGGACAATTATCTCAATGTAAACGACTGGAGAGTGAAGGAAAATTCCACCGTAACCTACTCTGTGGGCGGCCTGATCCTCTCCAATTCCGGAGCGATTACAGCCAATTACTGGCTTTCACAGATTTACGACGATGAGATCGCAAATGCTCACCGCAATGCGGATATTCATATCCACGACCTGTCCATGCTGACGGGCTACTGTGCCGGCTGGTCTCTGAAGCAGCTGATTCAGGAGGGACTCGGCGGAGTTCCGGGAAAAATAACTTCTGCTCCTGCCCGCCATCTGTCCACTCTGTGCAATCAGATGGTAAATTTCCTCGGCATCATGCAGAATGAATGGGCCGGAGCGCAGGCCTTTTCTTCCTTTGATACGTATCTCGCACCGTTTGTCAGGGCGGATAACCTGACCTACCGCCAGGTGAAGCAGTGCATCGAATCCTTTATCTACGGTGTGAATACGCCGTCGCGCTGGGGAACGCAGGCGCCGTTTTCCAATATCACGCTGGACTGGACTGTTCCGCCTGATCTGGCCGAGATGAATGCGATCGTCGGCGGAAAAGAGATGCCGTTCAAGTATAAGGACTGCAAAAAAGAGATGGATATGGTCAATAAGGCTTTTATCGAAATCATGATCGAGGGCGACGCCAACGGACGGGGATTTCAGTATCCGATTCCGACGTATTCCATCACAAAGGACTTCGACTGGTCGGATACGGAAAATAACCGCATGCTGTTCGAGATGACGGCGAAGTACGGAACTCCGTATTTTTCCAACTATATCAACAGCGATATGGAGCCGAGCGACGTGCGCAGCATGTGCTGCCGCCTGCGTCTCGATCTGAGAGAGCTGCGCAAGAAGACGGGAGGATTTTTCGGCAGCGGAGAAAGTACCGGTTCGGTAGGCGTTGTCACGATCAATATGCCGCGCATCGCGTATCTGTCGGAGAATGAAAAGGACTTTTTCCGCCGTCTGGATCGTATGATGGACCTCGCGGCACGTTCGCTGAAGATCAAACGAACCGTCATCACGCGCCTTCTTGATGAGGGGCTTTATCCGTATACAAAGCGTTATCTGGGAACATTTGACAATCATTTCTCTACGATCGGCCTGGTGGGCATGAACGAAGCCGGTCTCAATGCGAAATGGCTGGCAAAGGATCTCACGCATCCGGAGACGCAGGAGTTCACGAAAAAAGTGCTGAATCACATGAGAGAGCGTCTCTCTGATTATCAGGAGGAATACGGAGATCTTTACAATCTGGAGGCGACGCCCGCGGAATCCACTTCCTACCGGCTGGCAAAGCACGATGTGGAACAGTATCCGGATATTATAACGGCTTCAGAGGACAACGGAACGCCGTATTATACCAACAGCAGTCATCTGCCGGTGGGATATACGGATGATGTCTTTGCGGCGCTCGATATTCAGGATGAACTGCAGACGCTCTATACCTCCGGTACGGTATTTCATACTTTTCTCGGAGAACGTCTCAGCGACTGGAGCGCCGCGGCAAAGCTGATCCGCAGGATCGCGGAAAATTACCGTCTGCCGTATTATACGCTCTCGCCGACGTATTCCGTGTGCAGAAATCACGGTTATCTGGCCGGTGAACAGTATGAGTGCCCCGTCTGCCACGAAAAGACGGAGGTATACAGCCGGATCACAGGCTATTACCGTCCGGTTCAGAACTGGAATGACGGAAAGGCGCAGGAATTCAGACAGAGAAAGGCATATCGCGTATCATCCGCTCCGGTGTCCTGCGGAGAGCGCCGCATGGAACATGCAAAGAAGGAGTCTGTTTCGTATCCGCAGGAATCTCTGACGAAACCGCAGCCGGAAAAGAGCGGTGCAGAGGAAAAGGCGGGACGTGTGCTTCTGTTTACGACGAAGACCTGCCCGAACTGCAGAACGGCGAAAAAGATGCTGCAAGATGCGGGAGTCGAGTACACTGCAGTCTCCGCAGAGGAACAGCCTGATCTCGTAAGGAAATACCGTGTCATGCAGGCGCCGACTCTCGTCGCCGTCACGGATCACGGTACGGAATCGGCGGCGGGTGTGACGATGATCCGGAGAATGATCGAATCGGGAATCGCAGAGTAGAGACGGGAGAGGAGTGAAGAATATGAAACCGGCAGAAACCGGCGGGCGCCGTGTGCGGCGGGATCGGAAGGGAATGATTCTTCTGATTTCTGTTCTGTCCATGACGCCGCCTCTTTCCACTGATATGTATCTTCCGGCGCTGCCTCACATGACAGAGAGTTTCGATGCTTCGACCGGCGTGATCAACCTCACGCTGGTCGCCTTTTTCTTTTTTCTGGCCGTGGGGATTCTCGTCACCGGACCGGCCAGTGACAAATACGGCAGACGCCCTGTTCTTCTTCTGAGCCTGACGCTTTATGCCGTATTCAGTCTGCTGTGTGCCTTTTCTGTCAATATTCAGATGCTGATTGCGGCCAGAATCTTTCAGGCTCTCGGGGGCGGAGGAATGATGGCGGTCTCTACCGCTCTGGTCAAAGACTGTTTTGAAGCGGAGCGCAGAGGAAGTGTTCTGGCCGTCGTGCAGGCGATGGCCGTCATCGCTCCCATGGCCGCGCCTCTTCTGGGAGCTTTTATCCTCAGCTTTTTCACCTGGAGAGCGACCTTTCTCGTTCTGACTGTAATCGGTGCAGTCTCTCTGGCAGCTTCGGCATTTATGGGTGAGACGCTGAAAAAAGAAGAAAAGAGCAGCGAAAGCCTCGGAAAAACGCTGAAAAAGATGATAGTCATCGGAAGAAACCGGGCATTCCTGAAGTATCTTCTCATGCTGTCGTTTTTTATGACGCCGTACATGGCGTATATCAGTGTCTGCTCTTATATTTATATCGATATCTTCCGCCTGAGCGATGCGATGTACAGCATCTTTTTTGCTGTCAATTCCGCTTTTGCCGTCTTCGGGCCGGCGCTTTATATTTTTTTCATCAGACGAACGACAGCGCTGCGTCTGAACACGGCCTGCCTGATCATCTCGTTCGTCAGTGCGGGAATGCTGCTGTCGCTGGGAAGCAGAAGTCCTCTGCTGTTCCTGCTGTCTTTTCTTCCGTTTACGGTGGTGGAGAGCATGATTCGTCCTCTGGGTACCGAAATCCTGCTTCGTCAGCAGGACGGGGATACCGGAGCGGTATCCTCGCTGATCAATTTTTCGCTGACTGTTTTCGGAAGTGCCGGAATGGTGGCAGGCGTGCTCCCGTGGCCGGATTTTATTTCGGGCCTCGGCATCGTGATAGTGATTTTTTCGACTCTGTCAGCCTTTTTCTTTATTCGTTCGTTTTCGGGCCGGAGCAGAGTGAAGGATCTGTGAAAGGACGGCCGTTGAGACTGACCCGGACGAGCTCATCCTTCCGGTAGACGAGCTTGAGAGAGAAGAAAGGAATTTCCTCCTGCATCAGCCGGAGAAAAATTCTGTCGCCGGGCCAGATGGGAAGAGAAAAGACATCTTCTTTCCGGACCCATTCGAGTTCGCCTTCATCACAGTCGGTGAGAGAACCGGTGAAATCGTCTGACAGATAAAGATGCATATATTCTGTGGGATAATCGTCAGCGATGAAAGTGACGATGCCGCAGTAGCGCCAGGAGACGAGGTCGAGCCCCGTCTCCTCTTTTACTTCCCTGAGAAGACATTCCTCGGGGCTTTCTCTGTCCTCGAATTTTCCGCCGACGCCGATCCATTTGTCTTTGTTGAAGTCATGTTCTTTTTTTGTGCGGTGGAGCAGGAGATAGCAGCCGTCCCGCTCGATATAGCAGAGTGTGGTATTGATCATCGTTTTTTCCTCTGTCGGCTTATCATTCATAGATCATTTTCTTTTCGGCGGCATTATGCTGCTTCAGGATGCGCCCCTTGCGCAGCATTTCTCTGATTTTTTCGCGGTCGCCGTTTTTCAGCGCTTCGCGGTGGGCGGAAATATGTTTCATGAGCTGTTCTATTTCGAATAGGAGATTTTCGCGGTTGAGAAGGAAGAGATCACACCAGGTATCCTCATCGAGACGTGCTACACGCGTCATATCGAGAAAGCTTCCGGCGCTGAATCCCTTTTCCTTCGTCAGAGTCGGGCTCTGGATATAGGAGTTCGACACGACGTGTGCCAGCTGGGATGTATAAGCGATACTCTGGTCGTGCCGCTGCGCCGTCGTCTCGATTACCGTCTTGAAGCCGATATCGTAGGCGAGCCTCCTGAGAATTTCGACCTTGGCGGGATCTGACTTTTCGGTGGGCGTGATGAGATAACTGGCGTTGACGAACATATCAGCCAGCGAGAAGGAGAAACCCGAAAATTCCGTGCCGGCCATCGGATGAGAGCCTATAAATTCCACGCCGGATTCCGCAAGCGGCTCGCTGAGGCTGTCGACGATAAACTGTTTGACGCCGCAGACGTCGGTGACGACGGCTCCCTTACGGAAGTTTTCTCTGTTTTCCAGGATGAAATCGACGATCTTATTCGGCGGGAGAGCGACGATGACGAGATCCGCCCGGGACATCAGATGAGGACGGTCCATCGGAATCACTTCATCGACACTCTCCATGGCGATGGCCATCTCCAGCGTAGTATCATCGGCGTCCATACCTATCATGTGATGTGTCGTATATTTCTTGATCGCTTTGCAGAAAGAACCTCCGATCAGGCCCAGCCCGACGACTAAAATTTTCATGTTAAATACCTCTTTTTTCTGTAAGTACTGCATTTGCAGTAAATGCGGGAATATCGTCTGTGCCGCGTGCGGCACAGATCAATTATAGCATATCCGCAGGCGGCCGCGGAAAATCTGAAAGGATAAGACTCGCGGCGGCCGGAGGCGGGCAGTGTGCGGACAGGAAACGGGCATCATCCTGATCCGGAAGCGGAATCATCCTGCTCTGAGAGCAGCCTCTTCTGCAGGCATTCGAAAAATTTCTGCGAAGCCCGGGAAAAGATCTGATATTTTTTCCATACCAGAGCCAGAGGCGCTTCGAGACGGGGCTCGAGAGGCCGGAAGCACAGATCGCTGTCTCCTGTGGTATTGATGAGTCTGTCGAGACACAGCGCATATCCCAGTCCCTCTTTTACCATGATGGCGGCATTATAGATCAGATTATACGTCATGACGATATTGAGACGTTCAAAGTCGCTGCCGTACCATCCGGAAAGCTCGTTTCGCATGACAGCCTGGCGGGAGCCGAGAATCGGAAGATCAGAGAGATCTTCGGGACGTATGGAATCATGGGACGCCAGAGGACTGTCCCTGCGCATCAGAACGCCCCAGGTGTCAGTGAAGGGCAGCCTGATGTAGTCATATTTTTCCACATCGGCCGTGCCGATCAGAATCCCGAAATCGAGGAGTCCCTTATCCAGCCGTTCCGTCACATCGTCGGCGTTGCCGCTGAAGAGATGATAACGGATATCAGGATATGTCTCCTGTATCTCTTTTGCCGTGCGGGCTATGATATGCATCGCATCGGTTTCACCGCCGCCGATATAGATCTCGCCGCTGATCATCTCATCTCCGGCGAGAAATTCAGCTTCTGTCTTATCAGCGAGCTCTACAATTTCCTCCGCCCTTCTGCGGAGCAGCATTCCCTCTTCCGTGAGCATAATCCGCCGGTTTCTTTTTCCGCGGATCAGAAGTCTGGCGCCCAGTTCTTTTTCGAGATCCATCAGCTGACGGGAGAGCGTGGGCTGTGTGATGTGAAGATATTCGGCGGCTCTGGAGATACTCTCTTCTCTCGCCACCGCCAGAAAATAACGCAGAACCCGGATTTCCATCGGTATATTTACCTCCCTGAAAAAAGTATAACGGCGTGTATATATGCCCGTCAAGTATCGGAAAGTATTTGATATAAGTATTTATCATAGAATGCTTTTCCGTTTATACTGTTAAAAGGAGGAGTGGCGCTGTCTGCTGCCCGGAAACAGACAGCGCCTGCCGGAGGCGGTCCGCAAAGATCAGAAACGGATCGATATTCCCGCCTGCCTGATTTGTACTATAATAAAGAAGGACAAAACTTTCGGAGCAAGACAGGCCGGAAGGAAAATATGAGAAAATTACAGACAGAATGACAGCGAGGAGGAACACACAATGGTTTATACAGAATTTCAGGATCTAAAACTCTCTGCTCTCGGCCTGGGAGCCATGCGTCTTCCGGTCGTCGACGGAGATGATATGAAAATCGACGAGAAAACAGCGGAAAAAATGATCGACATCGCTATGGAAAGCGGCATCAACTATTATGATACCGCATGGGGATATCACGGAGGAAATTCAGAGCTCGTCGTGGGAAAGGCCCTGAAAAAATATCCGCGTGAGAGCTTTTATCTGGCTGACAAATTTCCGGGATATGATCTGTCAAATATGGGAAAGACGGAGGAGATTTTTGAAAAACAGCTGGAAAAGTGCGGCGTGGATTACTTCGATTTCTATCTCTTCCACAATGTCTGTGAGATGAACATCGATGCCTATCTGAATGATGAAAAATACGGCACGTTTTCCTATCTGATGAAGCAAAAGGAAAACGGCAGAATCCGCCATCTCGGATTTTCTGTTCACGGCAGCTATGATGTGATGAAGCGGTTTATGGACCGGTATGGAAAGTATATGGAATTCTGCCAGGTTCAGCTGAATTATCTGGACTGGGACTTTCAGGAGGCCGGACGGAAGGTCGGACTTCTGCAGGAGTACGGAATTCCTGTATGGGTCATGGAACCTCTTCGCGGAGGAAAGCTGGCTTCTCTGGCCGAAGCCGATGAAGCCAGACTGAAGGAACTGCGTCCGGATGAAAATGCTGTAAGCTGGGCTTTCCGGTATCTGCAGTCGATACCGTCCGTAAAAGTGATTCTTTCAGGCATGTCAGACGAAAAACAGCTGCGGGAAAATATCGGCATCTTTGCGGAAGATAAGCCTCTGAACGAGGAAGAAATGAGTGTGCTGAAGGGAATTGCGGACGATATGGTCGGTAAAATCGCTCTGCCGTGCACGGCCTGTCATTACTGCACCTCTCACTGCCCGATGGAACTCGATATTCCGGGCCTGCTCGCTCTGTATAACGAGCACTGCTTTACCGGCGGCGGATTCATCGCTCCGATGGCGATGCAGGCGCTTCCGGAGGACAAGCAGCCGGCCGCCTGTATCGGATGCGGAAGCTGTGAGGCTGTATGTCCGCAGCAGATTAAAATTTCGGAGGCTATGGCAGATTTCGCGGAAAAACTCAGAGCCTGAATGACTGAAGCCGGAAACGAAAAAGCCGTCTGAACGCTGAAAATACAACGTTCAGACGGCTTTTAAAATTCTGGCAGAGGGCACGGGACTCGAACCCGCGGGGCTTGCGCCTTACTCGCGTTCCAGGCGAGCTCCTTAGCCACTCGGTCAACCCTCTATATCTCATCCGGAGGAATATCCCTTCGAACTTTTATTATTATAACTCAATTTCTGATTTTTGCAAGAGAAAAATCAAAGTTTTTTTTAATTTTCTGATAAAAAACAAAGGGTAAAAAATCGATAAAAACGACAGAGAAAGGACATAATAACAGGGGAAAGGAGAGTGAAAAAAACATGTTTAAACACGAAAAACAGCTGTTTCATCCGGTGGCCGTGGAACGGCCGAATCCCCAGTATGCTGTCCTGCTTCAGGAACAGCTGGGAGGCGGAAACGGAGAACTCAAAGCAGCCATGCAGTATATGTCACAGAGCTTCCGCATCAAAGATCCGGAGATAAAAGATCTCTTTCTCGATATCGCAGCGGAGGAACTGGGGCATATGGAGATGGTCGCGCAGACGATCAGTCTGCTGAACGGACATGAGGTGGACGCATCAGCGGTAGGCGCCGGAGAGATACAGACACATGTGCTCCTGGGACTGAATCCGGGTCTGGTCAACTCCTCCGGATATTCCTGGACAGGGGATTATGTGACAGTAACCGGCGATCTGTGCGCCGATCTGCTGTCAAATATCGCTTCGGAACAGAGAGCAAAGGTGGTCTATGAATATCTCTACCGGCAGATCGGTGACAGAAAGGTCAGAGAGACGATCGATTTTCTGCTGAACCGTGAGGAAGCACACAATGCCATGTTCCGGGAAGCATTTAACAGGATTCAGGATACGGGATCAAATCGCGATTTCGGAACGACGAAAGCGGCGAAGATGTACTTCAGCATGTCATCTCCGTCGCCGGGTCAGCCGTTCGCGGAAACAGAAGTAAATCCGCCGTCGTTTCAGTAAATGGCAGACGGCGTGTCTTCCCCGGAATGAGGCGCATGACGGCAGAGTCTGACGGGATTCAGCAGAGCTCGGGATCCCATCCTCTGCACACATCCGTCCAGGATTTGCTGCGGGAATATCTTTCCAGTTCTTCGGGAGTCAGCCGGACAGCACTGCTGGGGCTTCCGGCGGCGGGGAAGACGGTCTCGAACCGTTTCAGGGAGACATCCAGATAGACGTCGATACCGGGGCGAAGTGCAAAGGGACATACGCCTCCCGGCGGATTTCCCGTAGCCTCTTCGACTTCCTGAGACGGGATCATTTTCGCTTTTTCTCCGAAGAAGGATTTGAATTTTTTATTGTCAATTCTGGCGTCGCCGGCCGTGACGATGAGAATCGGACGGCCGGATACATAAAAAGACAGTGTTTTTGCGATATGTGCCGGTTTACAGCCTACGGCCCGGGCCGCTAGCTCGACGGTGGCGCTGGATTCGTCAAATTCCATGACACGCTCTCCGAGACCGCAGGATGCGAAAAATTCTTTTACCTGTTGAAGTGACAAGATCAGCTCTCCTTATCTTTCATCGAGAGGAACATATTTTTCCTCCGCTTTGACGCACTGGTAGGCAGGGCGCATGATTTTATTATTGCTCGAAAGCTCTTCGATACGGTGTGCACACCATCCGGAAATCCGGGAGCAGGCGAAGATAGGTGTCGCCAGGTCAGCCGGGATGTCGAGCGCATTATAGACAAATCCGGAATAAAGATCGACGTTGGCAGGCAGGACGACATCCAGACCTGTCTCTTCGGAAAAGATCTGAGAGCCTCTCGTTTCGATGAAATCATAAAGCATGAAATCATCCATCAGTCCCTTTTTCTCAGCCAGTTTGCGGGCCATTTTCTTGAGGAGCTGAGCTCTCGGGTCGCTGAGCGTATAGACGGCATGGCCGAGACCGTAGATCAGTCCGGAGCCGTCATTTGCCTCACCTTTAATGACGCGGCGGAGATACTTTTCCACTTCTTTGAAATTGGTGATATCCGTCACATTCTCCTTCAGATCGTTTATCATATAGACGACGGCCAGATTTGCGCCGCCGTGTTTCGGACCCTTGAGAGAACCGACCGCGGCGGAGATGGCGGAATACGTGTCCGTTCCGGTCGATGAGATGAGGTGTGTCGTAAAGGTCGAATTATTTCCGCCGCCGTGTTCCGCATGAAGAATCATGGCGATATCGAGCAGGTGAGCTTCAAGTTCGGTATATTCTCCCATCGGCCGGATCAGACGAAGAATATTTTCTGCTGTCGAAAGCTCCGGAAGCGGATAGTGGAGATGAAGACTCTGGTTATAAAAATGGGAACACTTTGCCTGATAGGAATATGCTGCGATCGTAGGAAAACAGGAGATCAGAAGAATCGACTGACGCAGGACATTTTCCAGAGAAGTGTCATCGGCCTTGTCGTCGTAAGCGTACAGAGCGAGGATATTTCTCGCGATCTGATTCATGATGCTGCGCGAAGGACTGGCCATGATCATGTTTCTCGTGAAATACGGCGGAAGTTCACGGCGCAGACCGAGAATCTTCGTATAATTTTCCAGATGTTTCCGGTCGGGGAGTTCTCCGAACAGCAGGAGATAGCTGACCTCTTCGTAGCCGAAACGGTTCTCGCGGATAGCTGCATTGACGATATCTTCGACATTGATCCCGCGGTAAAACAGCTTTCCGGGAATAGCGATCTTTTTTTTGTTTTCATCGATATCGTATCCGCGCACGTCGGCGATATGCGTCAGTCCGACGCGCACACCGGTGCCGTTTTTATTCCGAAGACCGATTTTGACATCGTATTTATCGTAACATGCTTTGTCGATATCGTTATTTTTGTGAAGAAGAGGCGTAATCTCGGAAATGAAATCGTGTTCGAGAACACGCGCATCGTCTGACAGATAGGAAATCAGATCGTGGAAGCTGGTGGAATTAAGACTTAACAATAAGAATCCTCCCCCTTTCAAAAAGACTATTATTGAATACAGTTTCTCGATTGAATACAGTTTTCAATGAGTGTATCAAATTTATTATATCTTAAACAGATAATTTAATCAATGACAATGATTCTCAGGAAAAGCAGAACCTTTAAAAAGAACTTTTGTTCTTGTGAGAGAACGACACGGGTGATATAATACTTGTACTTCCATGCAGAGGCGATCGTCCGCCGAAGCGTCCGGTACCGGATTTCTACATTTATATTTATATTGCATCAGATTCAGAAAGGAAAGAGCGCTATGGGCAGATTCAGGCTTGTTTCCGATTACCGTCTGACGGGAGATCAGCCCCGGGCGGTGGAAAAACTGGCAGAGGGATTTCTGAGCGGAAAAAAGCATCAGACCCTGCTTGGTGTTACAGGATCGGGAAAAACATTTACGATGGCGAATGTGATCGAACGCGTGCAGAAACCGACACTGATCATTTCTCACAATAAAACGCTGGCGGCACAGCTTTACGGCGAATTCAGGGAATTTTTTCCGGAAAATGCGGTGGAATATTTCGTCTCCTATTACGATTATTATCAGCCGGAGGCGTATGTCCCGTCCACCGATACCTATATTGAAAAGGATTCCGACATCAATCAGGAAATCGAAAAGCTGCGCCATTCGGCGACGGCAGCGCTGTTTGAACGCAATGATGTGATCATCGTCGCCAGCGTGTCCTGCATCTACGGTCTCGGTAATCCGGAGGAATACCGCCGTCAGATGATATCGCTGCGTCCGGGGATGGAAAAGAGCCGGCGGGAGATCATGGAGGATCTGGTGCGCAACCAGTATGTGCGCAACGACATCGCCTTTGAACGCGGAACATTCCGTGTCAGAGGAGATATCATCGATATCTATCCGGCCGGTGCGGAGCAGGCGGTCAGAGTGGAACTGTTCGGCGACGAGATCGAATCCATAAAGGAGATCAATCCCGTGACAGGTGAGATCATCGGCGTACGCAGTCACATCTCCGTCTTTCCGGCGTCTCATTATGTGACATCGAAAGAAAAGACGGAACGCGCCTGCGGGACGATCGAAAAAGAACTTGAGGAACGGATCGCGTTTTTCAGAGAAGAGGGCAAGCTTCTGGAAGCACAGCGTATCGAGCAGAGAACGAGATATGATATTGAAATGCTGCGCGAAGTGGGTACCTGCAAGGGAGTGGAAAATTATTCACGCCATCTGACAGGACTGCCGGCCGGATCAAGACCGTATACGCTTCTGGATTATTTTCCGGAGGACATGCTGATCATGATCGATGAATCTCACGTCATGCTGCCGCAGCTCCGGGGTATGTACGCCGGTGACAGATCGAGGAAACAGTCGCTGGTGGATTACGGATTTCGTCTTCCCTCTGCTCTGGACAACCGGCCGCTGGAATTTTCGGAATTTGAGAGTCTGGTGAATCAGATTCTCTATGTCAGCGCGACACCGAATGAGTATGAGAGAGAAAAGAGCGGAAATGAAGTGGTGGAACAGATTATCCGTCCCACAGGGCTGCTTGATCCGCCGATCGACGTACGGAAGACGGAGAATCAGATCGACGATCTGATCGGTGAAATCCGTCAGGTAACCGCGCGTGAGGAGCGTGTCCTCGTGACGACGCTGACGAAGAAAATGGCGGAAAGTCTGACGGATTATCTGAAGGATGTGGGTATCCGGGTGAGGTATCTCCATTCGGAGATCGATACGCTGGAGCGTACCGAGATTATCCACGATCTTCGCACGGGAGAATTCGATGTACTGGTGGGAATCAATCTGCTTAGAGAGGGGCTCGACATTCCGGAGGTCTCTCTGGTGGCCATTCTGGATGCGGATAAACAGGGATTTCTGCGGAACGAGACGTCTCTCATCCAGACGATTGGAAGAGCCGCCCGCAACGCTCACGGACGTGTTATCATGTATGGCGACACAGTCAGCCCGCAGATGCAGAAAGCGATCGATGTCACGGAGAGAAGGAGGGCGATTCAGGATCAGTATAACAGAGAGCACGGCATTACACCGGTATCCGTGAAAAAATCGGTACGGCCGGCAGTCAGAGCTACAGAAGCCGCAGAGGAAGCGGATCTTTATCTGACGGATGTAAAGCCTTCGGAAATGACAAAGAAAGAACTCCGCAGCTACGCCGCAAAGCTGGAGTCCGAGATGAAGGCGGCAGCGGCGGCGCTGCAGTTCGAACAGGCAGCACATCTGAGAGATCTGCTGTTTGAACTCAGAGTAAAGCTGTGAGTTTCCGGCGCGGAAAACACGCGGCTGAGGCTGTACGGCAGCGGAGAAGAGACAGAGAAGAGAAAAAGAGAAAAAAGGGGAAACAGGAGCAGATATGTCCGGAACGAATACAGAACAGATCGTCGTAAAAGGCGCAAATGAAAATAATCTCAAAAATGTGGACGTCGTCATTCCGCGCGACAGGATGGTGGTAATCACGGGCCTGTCGGGTTCCGGAAAGTCGACGCTCGCTTTTGATACCATCTATGCGGAGGGACAGCGGCGCTATATGGAAAGTGTGTCAGCTTATGCGAGGCAGTTTCTCGGGCAGATGGAAAAGCCGGATGTGGAATATATCGAGGGACTGTCACCGGCGATTTCCATCAGCCAGAAGACGACCGCGAAAAACCCTCGTTCTATCGTCGGTACCGTGACAGAGACGTATGATTATCTCCGTCTTTTGTATGCAAGAGTCGGGATACCGCACTGTCCGGTCTGCGGCAGACAGATCAGCAGTCAGTCGGTGGATCAGATTGTGGACACGCTTCTGTCCTGCCCGGAGGGGACGCGTGTCATCGTCATCGCGCCGGCTGTCCGCGAACAGAAGGGAGAGCATAAAAAGCTGCTGGACCGGATTCGCAAGGAAGGATATCTGCGCGTGCGGGTGGACGGAACGATGTACAATCTTTCGGAGGACGAGATAAAACTGGAAAAGACATACCGGCATACGATCGAGATCGTCATCGACCGTATCGTCATCCGGCCGGATGTCCGGAGCCGTCTGGCGGAGGCGGTGGAACTCGGTCTGGAAGAGGGGGACGGTCTGGTCACCGTCAGTCTGAAAAAACCGGAAGAGGACGAAGCGCAGGACCGGGTATTCAGTACGAAATTCGCCTGCCCGGAACATGGTGCGGCCATCACCGAGATGGAACCGCGTACGTTTTCCTTTAACAGTCCTTTCGGAGCCTGCCCGGAATGCAACGGTCTCGGATTCATACAGCGGGTGGATCCGGATCTCATCGTCACCGATCCGAAGCTGAGTCTGAATGAAGGAGCGCTCGGATCCTCCTTCAATATTTTCGATGAAAAATCCTATTACTCGACGATTATCCGCGCTCTGGCAGAAGAATACGATGTCAGCCTCGACACGCCGTACGGAGAGCTTCCTGAGAAATTCCGCCACGATCTGATGTACGGCACAGGGGGGCGGAAGATCGAATATTATTACGAGAGCCGCAACGGAGGAATCCGGACACACCGCCGCCAGAGCTATGAGGGAATCGTCAATAATCTGGAGCGGCGTTACCGCGAGACCGCTTCGGAATTCATCAAGGACAAGATCGAACAGTATATGAGTGTGGTGCCGTGCAGCAGCTGTAAAGGAGAGAGACTGCGGCCGGAAGTGCTGGCCGTCACAGTGGGCGGCATCAACATCATGGAATTCTGTCATATGCCGGTGAGAGATTCGCTGAAGTTTATCGGGGAGCTCGAGCTGAGCGAAAAGGACACTGTGATCGCGGCTCAGATTGTCAAAGAGATACGCAGCCGCCTTCAGTTTCTCTCTGATGTGGGACTCGATTATCTGACGCTCTCCCGCTCTTCCGCCACACTTTCCGGCGGAGAATCGCAGAGAATCCGTCTGGCGACGCAGATCGGCTCGGGGCTGGTCGGTGTGCTCTATATTCTCGATGAACCGAGTATCGGACTGCATCAGAAGGATAACGACAAACTTCTGGCGACGCTGCGCCATCTGACCGATATCGGAAATACGCTCATCGTCGTGGAACACGATGAGGATACTATGTATGCAGCCGACCATATCATCGATATGGGCCCGGGAGCGGGCATACACGGCGGCGAGGTAGTGGCTCAGGGAACTGTGGAGGACATCAAGGCATGCGGCGAGTCTCTGACGGGCCAGTATCTGAGCGGTGTAAAAAAGATCAGCGTACCCGAAACGCGGCGGAAGGGAAACGGAAAATTTATCAGAATCAAGGGAGCAAAGCAGAACAATCTGAAGAATGTCAGTGTCTCCGTTCCTCTCGGCGTCATGACATGTGTCACCGGAGTTTCCGGCTCCGGAAAGAGCAGTCTGATCAATGAGGTCCTTTACAAAAATCTGGCGGTTCAGATCAACCGTTCGAAGATACGTCCGGGAGAGTGCCGTTCGCTGACGGGTACGGAAAATATCGATAAGATCATCAATATCGATCAGTCTCCGATCGGAAGAACACCGCGTTCCAATCCCGCCACTTATACGGGTGTTTTCACTCATATCCGCGATCTCTTTGCGCAGACGCAGGAAGCGAAGCTGAGAGGCTACGGAAAGGGAAGATTCAGCTTCAATGTGAAAGGCGGCCGCTGTGAAGCCTGCTCCGGCGACGGTATCGTCAAAATCGAGATGAATTTTCTGCCGGACGTCTATGTGCCGTGCGAAGTGTGCAGAGGAAAGCGGTATAACCGGGAGACGCTGGAGGTGAAATACAGAGGAAAGAACATTTTCGATGTTCTGGACATGAACATCGAAGAAGCGCTGGCCTTTTTTGAGAATATTCCTTCCATTACGCGGCAGCTGCAGACACTTTACGATGTCGGACTCGGATATATCAAGCTGGGGCAGCCTTCCACACAGCTTTCGGGCGGCGAGGCGCAGAGAATCAAGCTGGCGTCGGAGCTTTCAAAGCGCATGACGGGAAAGACGATGTATATTCTCGACGAGCCGACGACAGGGCTTCACTTTGCGGATGTCGACCGTCTGATTCAGGTTCTGAGCCGCCTCGTGGATGCCGGAAATTCCGTCGTCGTCATCGAACATAATCTGGACGTAATAAAAACGGCCGATTATATCATAGACCTCGGCCCTGACGGAGGCGACCGGGGCGGCGAGATCGTCGTGACCGGGACGCCGGAGGAAGTGGCGCGATGCGAACGTTCCTACACGGGCCGGTATCTGAAGAAGATGCTGCCGTCCGTCTGATATCGTATGGCTTTCCGGGGAGAAGGCGGATGCGGTTCAGTCAGCGGAAAAAAGCGGATTTCCGGATCCCGGAGACGCCGAATTGTGTTAAAACTATATCAAATATTGCAATTACATTTGTTATGACCGATAATAGAATCAGAAAAAGTTTTATCGAATCCGAAAATACGGCGGGTGCCTGTGTATCCGTGGGAGAACCTGCCGTTTCGGATAAATACGCTCTGCGGACATTCCGGCGGGCGGAGAACGGAGAAACGGATGAAAAACGATTCTGCAAAAAATATCAATCATACACTGCTCACTGATTTTTATGAGCTGACCATGGCTAACGGCTATTTTGAACTCGGGAAAAAGGATGAGATCGCCTATTTCGATCTGTTCTTCCGGAAGGTTCCCGACGAGGGCGGATTTGCGATTTTCGCCGGGCTGGAGCAGGTCGTGGAATATCTTGAAAATCTTTCCTTTACAGAAGAGGATATTGAATTCCTGAGATCAAAAAAATGTTTCAGCGAGGCCTTTCTCGAATACCTCAGAGACTTTAAATTTGAATGTGACGTATGGGCGATTCCGGAAGGAACGCCGGTATTTCCATACGAGCCTCTGATTACGGTCAGGGGCCCGATCATACAGGCACAGTTTATCGAGACTTTTCTTCTGCTCACGGTAAACCATCAGACTCTGATCGCCACAAAAGCCAACAGAATTGTGCGCGCCGCTCAGGGACGCTCTGTCATGGAATTCGGATCCAGGCGGGCGCAGGGAGCGGATGCGGCGGTCTACGGAGCGAGAGCGGCGTATATCGGAGGCTGCATCGGCACGGCATGTACCATCGCCGAGCGCGTTTTCAATATTCCGGCGCTGGGTACGATGGCTCACAGCTGGGTTCAGAGCTTCGATTCGGAATACGAGGCTTTCTCAAAATTTGCCGAGCTTTATCCCGAAAACTGCGTCCTGCTCGTCGACACGTATGATGTTCTGCGGTCGGGAATTCCGAATGCGATCCGTGTCTTTGACGAGAAAAAACCGGAGAAAATGGGGATCCGAATCGACAGCGGGGATGTCACCTATCTCTCAAGAAAAGCGAGAAAAATGCTGGATGAAGCCGGATATCAGAACTGTCAGATCGTCGCTTCAAACTCATTTGATGAATATATTGTACGGGGTGTCGTAAATGAAGGCGCCTGCATCGATTCCTTCGGCGTGGGAGAGAGACTGATTACGGCAAAATCTCAGCCGGTATTCGGCGGAGTATACAAACTGGCCGCCATAGAAGAAGAGGGAAGGATCATACCGAAGATCAAGGTGAGTGAAAATACGGAAAAGATCACGACGCCGGGATTCAAGAAAGTATACCGTCTCTACGACAGAGAGAGCGGAAAAGCCACCGCGGATCTGATTGCGCTGGCGGACGAAAAGCTTCCGGAAGAACCGTTTGAGATTTTCGATGAGGAACACGTCTGGAAGCGCAAGACGATCGAAAACCACGAATGCAGAGAGCTTCAGGTTCCTGTATTTGAAAAGGGAAAGCTGGTCTATGATCTTCCGGGACTGGAGGAGATAAAAAAATTCTGCGCGCAGCAGATCGACATGCTGTGGGAGGAACTCAAGCGTTTTGAAAATCCTCACAGATACTATGTAGACCTGTCGGAAAGTCTGTGGAATCTGAAAAACGATCTGCTGCAGACGCATAAGCAGGGCTGAACAAGGGGAGAAACAGGAAAAGAAAAAAGAAAAGCCGCCTTCCCGCAGATGCGGGAAGGCGGCGGAAAAACAGAATGATCGGTACAGCGGTTATTTTACGGGAATTTCGTGAATCCAGCCTTCCGGAGCTTCGATATGTCCCATCTGGATTCCGGTCAGCGTTTCATAGAGCTTCTTTGTGACAGGTCCCATATTTTCCATGCCGCTCGGGAACACGATCTCTCTGCCGTGATCGTTAATCTTTCCGACCGGTGAAATGACGGCTGCCGTACCGCAGAGACCGCATTCGGCAAAGTCGGAGACTTCGTCGAAATAGACCTCGCGCTCCTCGACCTCGAGTCCGAGATAATCCTTTGCCACGGTCAGAAGAGAACGGCGGGTGATCGAAGGAAGGATACTGTCAGACTTCGGCGTTACGACTCTGTTGTCTTTCGTGACGAAGAGGAAGTTGGCGCCGCCGGTTTCCTCGACCTTTGTACGGGTAGCGGCGTCGAGATACATGTTTTCATCGAATCCCTCCGCGTGAGCCGTAACGATGGCATGAAGACTCATGGCATAATTCAGACCTGCTTTGATGTGGCCCGTGCCGTGAGGAGCCGCCCGGTCAAAATCACTGACTCTGATCGTCAGAGGCTTGATGCCGCCTTTGAAATACGGACCTACCGGAGTTGTAAATACACGGAACTGATATTCGTCAGCAGGCTTGACACCGATGACAGGATTCGTTCCGAAGATGTACGGACGGATATACAGTGTGGCGCCGGAACCGTAAGGCGGTACATATGCGGCGTTTGCGCCTACGACCTTATCGATGGCTTCGATGAACTTCTCCTGAGGATAAACGGGAATTTCGAGACGGCGGGCGGAATTTTCCAGGCGCTCGGCGTTGAGATCAGGGCGGAAAGTGACGATTCTGCCGTCTTCCGCGGTGTAGGCCTTCAGACCCTCAAAGACGGTCTGAGCGTACTGCAGGACGCCTGCGCATTCGTTGAGAACGATATTTGCGTCCGATGTCAGCGAACCCTCGTCCCAGGCTCCGTCTCTGTAATTTGAGACAAAGCGATGCTCGGTGGGTATGTAGTCAAATCCGAGATTTCCCCAGTCGATGTTTTTCTTTTCCATAGTAAATCAACTCCTTCGTCTATGCATGTCTGTGATGTTTGAGATGCCGGTTCTTATTTGTTCTGTAAATTTACGTTTAATTATAGAACTCGCCTTTTGCCGTGTCAAGGAGGCGGAAAAGGAGGAAAAACAAAAGAACAGGTACTTATCCGCCGGAAAATGTATTTTTTCGTCTTCCGGCTTCTGCAGTCTGCCGCGGAGGTATATAATTCTGCTGATATATTGTTGTATACAAAATGCTTCTATGCATTGCATTGAAAAACCGGTGAAGAAGTATTAATATACAACAATATTAAAAAATTTTTTAACTTGCTTTTGTGTATGTTTCGCGTGAAGGAGGTGAGATTTTTGAGTATCGGTGAGGAATTGACAGAAAAACTGGCGTATAAAATATCATTTTATATTCCGCTGGGCGATTTCAAAATACCGGTGCCGCATTCGGTTGTGGTTACCTGGGGTGTAATGGCGTTTCTGGTAATCGTATCTATTATTTTTACCAGAAAAATGAAGATCGTTCCCGGAAAGCGGCAGGCGTTTATCGAGTTCTGTATCGAGAAGCTGTACAACATCTTCTACGACATTCTCGGCGAACGGGGAAAACGCTATATTCCTTATCTGCTGACGGTGCTGCTGTATCTGGGTATTTCAAACATGCTCGGACTCTTCGGCATAGCGCCGCCGACAAAAGACCTGAATACGACTGCGGGTCTGGCACTGATGAGTATCATTCTGATACAGTACGCCGGCATTCATCAGCGGGGTGTGGGAGGATGGCTGAAGCATTTCGGACATCCGATCGCAATGATGGCTCCGATGAACATTCTGGAGCTGATCATCCGGCCGCTGTCTCTGTGCATGCGACTGTTCGGAAATATTCTCGGCGCGTATATCATCATGGAGCTCGTCCATATCGTCGCGCCGGCTGTCGTTCCGCTGGCTGCGGGAGCTTATTTCGATATCTTCGATGCGCTTCTGCAGGCGTATGTGTTCTGTTTCCTCACGTCTTTGTTTATTCAGGAATCTATCATGGATGACGACTAGGCATGAGGAGATGAGATGCCGTATCTGACCGGCAGACTTCACTGACTGGCCGGCTGTTTGGCAGGCTTGTATTTTAAGGTTTCTAAAGCATTTGTTTGAAAAACAGGAGGAAAAAATCATGACAATTGCAACAGGTTTAATCGCTATAGGCGCAGGTATCGCTGTACTGACTGGTCTTGGCGCAGGTATCGGTATCGGTATCGCAACCTCAAAGGCGACGGAAGCTATCGCAAGACAGCCGGAAGCAAAGGGTGCAATCAACAGTACTCTCATCCTCGGATGTGCGCTGGCAGAGGCAACTGCTATCTACGGTCTCGTCGTTGCACTCGTAATCATCCTGATTTTATAAAAAAGCGACTGAACAATCTGGAGGCAAGAGAATGCTCACATTAAATATGAGCGCTTTCTGGATCGTCTTCAATATCATCATTCTCTTTATTCTTCTGAGAATCTTTCTGTTCAAGCCGGTGATGGGAATCATCGAGAAGCGTCAGAAGCTGATTCAGGGTCAGCTGGACGACGCGGAGAACAAAAATAAAGAGGCGGGTGAATTGAAGAGCCGTTATGAGGAATCGCTGAAGAGCGCGAAGGAGGAATCCTTCCAGATCGTCAACGAAGCGAAGGAACGTGCCCAGGTTCAGTACGCGCATATCATTGAAAAGGCAAATGATGATGCCGCACAGATCGTGCAGCAGGCCAATAAGGCGGCGGAAGCGGACCGCGAGCAGATGATGCGCAGTGCGCAGGCCGAGCTGGCCGAGGTTGCACTGGCAGCTGCGTCCAAAGTTCTCGGAAACAGCGTGGATGCGGAAGCAAACAGAAATATGCTCGATCAGTTCTTAGCGGAAAAGGGGTCGGATAAATGATTGATTTACCCTTCAACTATGCCAGAGTCCTGTATGACGGGAATATAGCATCAGAAGATCTTGAAACGACACGCGGGCTTCTTACCGGAGAGCCGGAGCTCACGGATGCGCTGGAAAATCCGCTCATCCGTAAATCAGAAAAACAGAGGGTGATCGACAGACTGTTTCCGGAGTCTGTCCGAAGCTTTGTCAAAGTAATGAGCGATAATGACGATATCGCGTGTGCGCAGGAGATGTTCGAGGCGTATGATGAGCTCGTGCGCAGAAGAGAGAACACGATTGAAGCGGTATTTACTTATGTGACAGAGCCGGATGATGCTCAGATCGAAGGTCTGAAAGCGAAAATCGCAAAGGACTACGGCAAAAAGCATGTCGACCTCAGGCTCGAGTACGATCCTTCGATCATAGGCGGTTTTATCCTCTCGGTGGGAGAAAATGTCTATGATCAGAGTATCCGAACTTCTATGGCAAGAATGAAGCGTCATTTTGCGGAGAGGTGAGAAGTTGAGTAATATAAATTCACAGGGAATCATTTCTGTCTTAAAAAGTGAAATAGAAAATTATGACAGTAAAGTGCAGGTCGAGGAGACGGGGCGCGTCATCAGTGTCGGTGACGGTATCGCCAACGTTTACGGCATGCAGCAGGTGATGTACGGCGAGCTGGTGGAATTTGAAAACGGCACGACGGGCATCGCCCAGAACCTCGAACAGAAGGTGATCGGATGCGTACTGCTCGGATCTGATCACGGTATCGTAGAGGGTTCTACGGTTACCCGTACCGGCAGACAGGCCGGCGTAGCCGTAGGAGAAAAGATGATCGGCCGCGTCGTCGATGCTCTCGGAAAGCCGATCGACGGACTCGGTCCGATCGAAACGGATGATTACAGACCGGTGGAACACAAAGCACCGGGCGTTATCACGAGAAAAGAAGTATCGGAGCCGCTGCAGACCGGTATTCTGTCGATCGACTCGATGTTTCCGATCGGCCGCGGACAGCGTGAGCTGATCATCGGTGACCGCCAGACCGGAAAGACGTCTATCGCGATCGATACGATCATCAACCAGAAAGGACAGGACGTCATCTGTATCTATGTGGCGATCGGCCAGAAGGCATCCACTGTCGCCAAGACAGTCAATACGCTGAAGCAGTTCGGCGCGATGGACTATTCCATCGTCGTCAATTCTCCGGCCAGTGAGCCTGCTCCGCTGCAGTATCTCGCACCTTATACAGGTGCCGCTATCGGAGAACACTTCATGGATCAGGGAAAAGATGTCCTGATCGTATACGACGATCTGTCCAAGCACGCACAGGCATACCGTGCCATGTCACTGCTGCTTCACAGACCGCCCGGCCGTGAGGCTTATCCGGGCGACGTCTTCTATCTGCACTCCAGACTTCTGGAACGCGCCTGCAGAAGAGACCCGGCTTACGGCGGCGGTTCCATGACGGCTCTGCCGATCATCGAGACGCTGGCCGGTGACGTGTCGGCCTACATTCCGACAAACGTCATTTCCATCACGGACGGACAGATCTTCCTGGAAACAGGCCTGTTCCACTCCGGCGTACGTCCGGCCGTCAACGTCGGTCTTTCCGTATCGCGAGTCGGAGGAAAGGCTCAGACGAAAGTCATGAAGAGCGTAGCCGGTTCGCTTCGTGTGGATCTGGCTCAGTACCGTGAGATGGAAGTTTTCACACAGTTCAGTTCGGATCTGGACGATGCGACAAAGGAGCTGCTCACTCACGGCAGAAGCCTGATCGAACTGCTCAAGCAGCCGCTGTATAATCCGATGCCGCTTCACAAGCAGGTCATACTGCTGTGTGCGGCTTCAAACAGACTGCTGCTCGATGTTCCGGTCAAAGAGATCGGCGCTTTTAAAGAAGGCCTGATCGAATACGTGGAGGCTTCCTATCCTGAAATCATCGAGGAGATCAACGATAAGAAAGTGATGACCGATGAACTGAAGGAAAAGATCCTGACAGTCACAAAAGAATACAAGAGCAGGTGATTTCATGGCTAACATGAGAGAAATCCGTACGAGAATCGACAGCGTCAAGGACACGATGAAGATCACCAATGCGATGTATCTCATCGCCTCCTCAAAGCTGAGAAAGGCGAGAAGCGGCAGAGACGCGGTATCGCCTTATTTCGAAAGCCTGCAGGAGACGATTTCCGATATTCTCGATCGTTCCCCGGATCTGGAGGGAACGCTGTTCGATAATTCCTCGGCTCTGTCGAGAGAAAAGAAAGAAGAGATCAGACGCTGCTATATCGTCATCACCTCCGATAAGGGACTTGCGGGCTCGTACAATCATAACGTGTTCAAACTGGCCGATGAGTATATCGCAAAAGGCAGCGATAATACCGTCTGCATGATCGGTTATATGGCGAGAAACTATTTCGCCGGCAATCCGAATGTAAAGATCGATGAGGAGTTTATCTATCCGGCTGCCGAACCGACAGGATACCGTGCCCGCGGGATGGCGGAACACGTTATTGAAAAATTTAATAAAAATGAATTTGACGAAGTATACGTCTTGTATACGGAAATGATCAATTCCATGACGTTTGAGGCCAGGGCGATGAAGATCCTGCCGCTTTCACAGAATATGTTCAACCGTCCGCGTCCTGCGGAAGGGGAAAAACAGAAGAAAGCGTCAGTCATCTTTTCTCCTTCCCCTGTGGAAGTGCTCAGTCATATCGTGCCGAACTACGTGAAGGGTCTCATCTACGGCGCCATGGTGGAATCCTATGCCTGCGAACAGAGTTCGCGTATGAGTGCGATGGATAATGCCACGACGAATGCCAGGGAAATGATCACGGAACTGTCTCTGATCTACAATCGTGTGAGACAGGCGGCCATCACGCAGGAAATTACGGAAATCGTAAGCGGGGCGCAGTCGCAGGAATAATGACAGGAGGTACAGATGAACAAGGGAAATATCACACAGGTCATGGGACCTGTTGTGGATGTCATATTTGAAGAAGATCCCCTTCCTCTCATTAAAGAAGCCCTCAGAGTGGAGTTGAACGGCAGCCCTCTCGTCATGGAGGTTGCACAGCACATGGGAAACAGGACTGTGCGCTGCATCGTTCTGGATTCCAGTGAAGGGCTCTCCAAGGGAATGGAAGTCGAAGCCACGGGAGACTACATCAGAGTTCCTGTGGGCGATTCGACACTGGGACGCATGTTTAACGTCATCGGAGACGTCATCGACGGCGGAGAGCCGGTAAAAGGAGAGGAGCAGTGGGCGATTCACAGAGAAGCGCCTTCATTTGAAGAACAGACTCCGGTCGTCGAAATGCTGGAAACGGGCATCAAAGTCATCGATCTTCTGGCCCCTTATGCAAAGGGAGGAAAGATCGGACTGTTCGGCGGCGCCGGCGTAGGAAAAACGGTACTGATTCAGGAACTGATCACAAATATCGCTACGGAGCACGGCGGTTATTCGATCTTTACCGGCGTCGGAGAGCGTACGCGTGAAGGCAATGACCTCTGGAACGAAATGACGGAATCCGGCGTAATCAAAAAGACGGCGCTGGTGTTCGGTCAGATGAACGAACCGCCCGGCGCACGTATGCGTGTCGCTCAGACGGGTCTGACGATGGCGGAATACTTCCGTGATGTGCAGCATCAGGACGTACTGCTGTTTATCGATAACATTTTCCGTTTCGTACAGGCGGGTTCTGAAGTATCCGCTCTGCTGGGACGTATGCCTTCCGCCGTGGGATATCAGCCGACGCTGGCGAACGAAGTGGGCGAACTGCAGGAGAGAATCACATCGACGAAAAACGGATCGATCACCTCGGTACAGGCGGTATACGTACCGGCCGATGACCTGACCGACCCGGCTCCGGCGACGACATTTACCCATCTGGATGCGACGACCGTACTGTCCAGAAAAATCGCGGAACAGGGCCTTTATCCTGCCGTGGATCCTCTGGAATCCACGTCGCGTATTCTGGAAGCAAACGTGGTAGGCGAAGAGCATTATGACGTGGCGCGCCGCGTACAGGAAGCGCTGCAGCGTTACAATGAACTGCAGGACATCATCGCCATCCTCGGTATGGAAGAGCTGGACGAAGAGGACAAGAAAATCGTATATCGTGCGAGAAAGATACAGAAATTCCTGTCTCAGCCGTTCCATGTGGCGGAAAACTTCACCGGCGTTCCGGGACAGTATGTTCCGGTTGCAGAGACGATCCGGGGATTTAAGATGATTCTGGACGGCGAAATGGACGATGTTCCGGAGATGGCCTTCTTCAACTGCGGACCGATTGAAGACGTATTCAAGAAGGCGGAATCGATGCAGCATGAATAGGCTGCCGGTTCATGCCGACATGAGGTGATGTAAATGAGTACATTTAATCTGGAAATCGTCGCCACGGATAAGATCTTTTATAAAGGGCAATGTGAGTTTCTCGTCTTTCCGGGAATCGACGGAGAGCACGGCATTCTCGCCAACCATGAGCCGATGGTGGCAGCCGTCAAGGCAGGCGAGCTCCGTTATACGGTAGACGGAGAAATCCGCGGAGCCGCGGTAGGCGACGGATTTATCGAGGTTTCCTCGGAGAAGGTCGTCGTCATTTCGGATTTTGCCGAAAAACCGGAAGAGATCGATATCAAGCGCGCGGAAAGAGCAAAGGAACGCGCTGAAGAGCGCCTGCGCCTGAAGAGAAGTGAAAAGGAATATGTTCACAGCCAGGCGGCGCTTTCCCGTGCGATGGCACGTCTGAAGGTCGCAAGAAAAAACATGCGGCAGTAAGAGAGCAGCGGGATATGCTGTTTCCGCAGAAAAATTACAGAACAGAAAATTCCGGAAGTCTGTCAGAGGACTTCCGGAATTTTTTATTGAAAAAATTATGCAAAATCGGCGTAAAACATGATAAAATTTGACGAAAATTGTTACGTACGGAAGAAAGTTTCGGAATATGTGATGAATGCTTGAATTGTATTTCTGTATATGTTAGCATAATCACTGTCGTGCATCGCACGGACACTGCGGCATCCGCCGCGACTCTGGAGAGTCTTTCTTAGAGAAAGCGCCGAAGGTGTAATGTATGGAATAAAGAGCCGGAGGAAAACCGCGCCTGTGCACAGCGGAGAAAACAGACCGCCGACGGCACATGACGTAATCCGCCGGAAAAATACTTCCCTGCAGATCTCTCAGGCAAAAGGACAGAGCTAACATGTCACAGCTTTATCCTTTCTCTCAGGAGTCGGAACAGATACGTTCCGGCTTTTTTTAGTTACAGTAAAACCCCGCGAAGCAAGTCCGAAGGACGCAGAAGAGCGGGAGGTATTACGTATGCGACGACCTCTTAGCGATACGCGAGCCGAAGGCGAAGCGTGAGCTTAGAGGCTCACCGCTTACAGTAAAACCCCGCGAAGCAAGTCCGAAGGAGGCAGGAGAGCGGGAGGTTTTACGGATCTTTAAAGATAAAGGAGAGGACAGGTATTCGTTATGGAAAAATTCACAAAGATCCTGGAGGCGATCGACGGTGCAGTCTGGGGCATTCCGCTGATCGTTCTCATTCTTGCGGGCGGCATCCTGCTCACCGTGCGTCTGCGCGGACTGCAGATCCGTCATCTGGGCAAAGCGTTCCGCTACATGATTAAAAATGAAGAGGGCGGCGTAGGTGAAGTCACGAGCTTCGGAGCGCTGTGCACAGCGCTGAGCGCGACGATCGGAACGGGAAACATCGTCGGCGTGGCTACCGCCGTATGTGCCGGCGGTCCGGGAGCGCTGTTCTGGATGATCGTAGCCGCGTTTTTCGGAATGGCGACAAAGTATTCGGAAGGCCTTCTGGCCGTCAAGTATCGTACGGTCGATGAGGACGGTCATTCTCTGGGCGGACCGTTTTATTACATCGAGAGGGGAATGGGACCGCGCTGGAAGTGGCTGGCGAAGATCTTCGCTTTCTTCGGCATGTGTGTCGGCCTGTTCGGTATCGGTACCTTTACACAGGTAAACGGTATCGCTTCTGCGGTGAAGAACTTTTTCGACCCGGACTCCTTATGGACGGTCACGATTCCGGGAATCGGAGAATATTCCTGGGCGGTCGTTGCAGCGGGTCTGGTCATTACAGTGTGTACGGCTCTCGTCGTTATCGGCGGAATCAAGAGAATTTCAGACGTTTCGCAGATCGTCGTTCCTTTCATGGCGATCATCTATGTGGTAGTCTGTCTGGTTCTGCTGATCTGCAATATCACGAGAGTTCCGGAAGCGATCGTCATGATCTGCAAGGGTGCTTTTTCGCCGCGTTCCATCGCGGGCGGCGTTGCAGGCAGTATGTTCATCGCCATGCAGATGGGTGTGGCGCGCGGTATCTTCTCAAATGAAGCGGGTCTCGGTTCCGCTCCGATCGCTGCCGCAGCGGCGCAGACGAAAGAGCCGGTACGCCAGGGTCTGGTATCTATGACGGGTACCTTTATCGATACGATCATCATCTGTATGATGACGGGTATCTCTATCGTGCTCACCGGCGCGTGGACAGTGGACGGGCTGGAGGGCGTCGAGGTGACGACTTTCGCATTCCAGAACGGACTGCCGTTCCCGGAACGTGTCGCTTCCTTCCTGCTGATGTTCTGTCTGGTGTTCTTTGCCTTTACCACAATTCTGGGCTGGAATTATTACGGAGAGCGCTGCCTGGAGTATTTCTCAAACAGAAATCAGAAGAGCGTGCTCGTCTATCGCTGGCTTTACATCGCAGCCGTCTTCATCGGACCTTACATGACTGTCTCCGCCGTCTGGACGATCGCGGATATTTTCAACGGTCTGATGGCGATCCCGAATATGATCGCTCTGATCGTGCTCAGCGGCGTCGTCGCAAGAGAAACGAAGGATTACTTCGAGCGTCATAAAAACGGAAGACTGTAGAAAAAAGAATGAGATAAAAAATCAGAAAAAGCGGAGGAAGACGGGGCATGGTTTTCCTTCGCTTTTTTCCGCCCTGAACCCTTCGAAAAAATATGCGGCTTTTTGCTTTTACAGAGCGGGTTTTCTGCGGGCAGAAGAGGTGTTATAATAAGTAACGATTCGCGGATAGAGATGTATGAGTACGGAAGTTCATGAACGGGATACCTGAAAAGAGGTGCGCGACAAGATGTTTAAATTCCACAGAGAGAAAAGAGATTCATCCGGCAGCGATCTGGCCGTCAGAATGTCAGAATATCTGGACTGTGAGTGTTTCGTCGTCATGCCGGGGGAAGATGACGAAAAGCTGGCGGAGCTTTACCGCGAAGCGGAGGAGCGGGAGGATGTGTTTCCCATTTTTGTGCGCGTCGATGCGACCCTGATGGAATCTCTTCTGCTCAACAGCGATCCTGCCGATGCGGATGAGGACGGAGAAGAGTATGAGCTTTCGGATCCGGAGTATGATATCATCTCCGGCGAAGAGGAAGCGCAGCAGGACGATGCGGGAGCGTGGAAGTTCCGTCTGTCGAAAATCCGGGCCTACAGGGAGAACAGCCTGGCGGAAGATCTGGCTGACGGAGCCGCGTATCTGGAGGAACTGCGCCTGCAGCGAAGCGGAAACTCCGGCGGACAGACCGGCAGGTGCGAAGAGCAGAGCGGAAAAAAGGGACGTTTTCACTTTTTTGAGGATCGTCTGAATGAGAACATCGTGATGACAGGGCGAAGCGCGAGGGAACTCCCGGAAAAGAACAGCCGGGAAGACGAAGCCCGAAAGCGCCGGCCGGAGCTGACAGTGACGGATCTGAAAAATCTGCACTCTTTCTGGGAAACCGGAACGGGCCTGGTCTCGGAAATGCTGCTGGCTCTGATTCCCGTCAGAGAGCCGTGGCAGGTCTTCGCCTGGCTGCCTTTCGGCGGCTGGAATGACTGTCCCGGAGCGGAAGAAATGATGGCGGTCGCGAAATACTGGTATGAAAAATACGGAGCTGTTCCGGTAGCTCTGAATCATGACGAGCTGGAGTTTCTTCTGCCGCATTCTCTGAACGCTTCTCAGGCTGCCGAAGCGGCGGAAGAGCATGTGCTTTTCTGCCCTGATCTTCTGAACCCGGAGGGCGGCCTGAATGAGGAAAAGCTGGCGAAAATACTGAGCCGGTCGCGATGCTGGTATTTCTGGTGGGACTGATTTTCGGGCGGGACCGGTTTCCGGCGGGCCGGAAATTCTGCCGGGATGTATCGGCGGCTTCTGTGTCTCTGCGGCGCGGGCGGTGCGAAAACCGGGCTGCGGAACGGGAAAGAGACAAAATGTTTGAATATGAAAGAATTAAGTCCCGACTGGCTGTCGGGTACTGAAACCCTACACTTACACTTATATATCAGGAGGAGAAGGAAAATGAAAGTATTGCTGGTAAACGGAAGCCCTCATGCAGAGGGCTGTGTCTATACGGCGTTGTCTGAGATTGCGGCTCAGCTGGAAAAAAACGGCGTGGATTCTGAGATTTTTCAGATTGGAACGGATCCGGTAAGAGGATGTATCGCCTGCGGAGCCTGTTCCGGACTCGGAAAATGTGCTTTTGATGACGATGTATGCAACAGCCTGCTGGAAAAGATGATCGAAGCCGACGGCATCGTCATCGGTTCTCCTGTCTATTATGCGGGTGCGAACGGTGCGATCTGTGCGGTTCTGGACAGAGTTTTTTACACTTCGCAGGGCAGACTGGCGCATAAGCCTGCCGCAGCCGTGGTGAGCTGCAGAAGAGGCGGGGCGAGCGCGACCTTTGACCGTCTGAACAAATATTTTACGATCAGCAGAATGCCGGTCGTCCCTTCTCAGTACTGGAATTCCATACACGGAACCTGTGCCGAGGAAGCGCGCCGGGATCTGGAGGGTCTGCAGACGATGAGAACGCTGGCAGATCATATGGCATGGATGCTCGCCTGCATCGAAAAGCCGGGCGTCAATCCGCCGGAAGAGACAGAGCAGATAAAGACGAACTTCATCAGAGGCTGACAGAAATCCGCGGAAGCGGAGATCACCGCCCGCGGAAGCGGGAAAAATCCGGACAGAAAAGATGCTCGGGAAGAGCATATCTGTCCGGATTTTTCGGAGCCGGAGTGAAAGACCTCCGGCTTTTTACTGCCTCAGAACATGAAGGAATGTGAAAATACGAAGGAGAGAAAAAGGAAATATGGAAGTCGAAGTCATTCTTCACCAGATGCTGCAGTTATTTATCATAATGTTTCTGGGTTATATTCTGTATAAAGTAAAGCTGATCGACAGGGATATGATTAAAAAGCTGACGAAGCTGCTTCTGCACGTGACGCTGCCGGCTATGATTCTCGCTTCTGTTCTGGAACAGGAGGACAGTCAGCGGGATATCGGCGCCGTGGCGGAGGTTTTCGCCGTGGGAGCTGCGGTATACATTCTGCTGCCGCTCGCCGGCATCCTGGTCGTGAAGCTGATGCGTCTGCCGAAAAAGGATCAGGGACTCTACGCGTTTATGCTGGCTTATTCCAATATCGGCTTTATGGGCTTTCCTCTGATGGATGCTCTGTACGGGAAGACGGCCGTATTTTATGCGGCGATCATCAATATAGCCTTTAATATATCAGTCTTCACACTGGGAGTCATACTGATGCAGATCGGACGCAGGGAGGACAGAAAAGGACTGGAAATGAAAAAGCTGCTGACGCCGGGCGTCAGTATATCTCTTCTTTCCGTCGTGTTTTATCTGCTGAACCTCAGGCTTCCGGAGGATATCGTCTCTGTCGTTTCTTCCGTAGGCAATGTGACGACACCGCTGGCGATGATTCTCATCGGAGCCACGCTGGCCACGATGGACTTCCGTTCGATTTTCAACGACTGGCACGTATATCCTTTTGCAGCCGTGCGCCAGATGCTTCTGCCTCTGATCTTCTGGCCGGTACTTCACTTTTTCATCAGAGACACCTTTATTCTGTCCGTCGTCTACATTCTGCTTCTGCTGCCGATCGCGAATACAAGCGTGCTGTTTGCGACAGAGTATGACGGCAATGAGCAGCTGGCGGCAAAATCTGTGTTTATTACCACAGCGCTGGCCATCGTGACAGTCCCTCTGATGCTGATGATCTGCGGCTGACAGGGGAGACTGAACCGGTCCGCGGCCGGGCGAAATTCCAAAAGCGTATCGAAAAAAGGCAGAAATGTGATATACTGAAATTCAAAGAAGAAAAGAAAGTGATTTGCAGATCCGGCCGGAAATCATCCGGCCGGCAGGGGCGCCGGCAGAGCCCGGCGCGGGATGACAGGCACAGGTTTTTGCAATGGAAAGAGACAGTTATCTGGACCGCTATACGGAATATCTGAAAAATACGAAAAGAATGGCGGAAAATTCATATAATGCTTATCGGAGAGATGTTTCGGAATTTCAGAAGCATCTGGAGAATTCCGGAGTGAAACGGCCGGAGGATATCACAAATACGGACGTCGTTTCGTATATCCTTTCGCTGAGAAAGAGCGGCAGAGCTCCTTCGACTGTCAACAGAAAGATCGCGTCGCTGCGCTCCTACTGCTCTTTTTTATGTGAAGAGGGAATTCTGAGCGACAATCCGGCCAGAGAGGTCAGAGTGCCGCATATGGAACAGAAAGAACTGGAATATCTGACTGTGGAGGAAGTGGAACGGATTCTAAGCGCACCGGATCAGTCTGTCAAGGGCATCCGGGACCGCTCGATTCTGGAGATAATGTACGGCACCGGCATCCGGGTGACAGAAATAGCAGGTCTGTGTATGGAGGACGTCAATTTCCGCATCGGTTTCATCACCTGCAGCGGCGAGTACGGAAAAGCGAGAATCATACCTCTGGGCAGGCCCTGCAGAAAAGCGCTGGAACGTTATGTGGACGAGGCGCGTCCGAAGCTGATCGAATCTTACCGGAAGCGGCAGCGGGCCTTTCAGGCGGATCATGCCGCTGTCGAAACGGATCCTCAGTATCTGTTCATGAATTATCACGGACAGAAGCTGACAAGGCAGGGACTGTGGAAGATCGTGCGTACATACGCGGATAAAGCAGGAATTCAGGGAAAGCTGACGCCGCAGATTCTGAGAAATTCCTTTGCGGCGCACATGGTGCAGAACGGAGCGGATCTCAAGTCGATCCAGGAGCTGATGGGATATGAGGATGCGGCGGCGGCACAGATCTATCTGAGCGTTTCCAGAAACCGCATCAAGGAAGTCTACGACAGAACCCATCCCCGCGCATGATAATGCACGGGAAAAATGCGCGGCGGGGAGTCACGGCATAAAGAAAAACGGCATGCCGGAGAAAATGATTGCATTTTTACCGGCGTTATGGTAATATATTGCGGTGATTGCGGACGGTCCGCTGATATGGCGTGCACAGGGCATGCACAGGAAGCAGAAAAGGGACAGACGGTCAGAAGTCCGGAAAGCCGGAAGGCTTTTTAAAAAAGCTTTCTGTTCATATCAAGAACGTCGTGGCAGGAAAGAGGATAAAAGATGAATATTATTGAAGCGATTGAACAGGATTATAAGAGAGATGATCTTCCGGCATTCAACGTCGGCGACACACTGAAGGTCTATATCAAGATCAAGGAAGGCAACAGAGAGAGAATTCAGATGTTTGAAGGATTCGTTCTGAAGATTCAGAACGGCGGCCTGGGCAAGACTTTCACGGTAAGAAAGATTTCCTCCGGCGTCGGTGTGGAAAAGACTTTCCCGATCCATTCTCCTATGATCGAAAAGATCGAAGTCGTAAAGCGCGGTGCTGTCAGAAGAGCAAAGCTCAACTACATGAGAGAGAGAACCGGCAAAGCGGCGAAGATCAAGGTAAAGGGCGAAAAATAAAAACGTCGGATATGCGGCCGGATGCGGAGGGAGTACCTCCCGTCCGAAGTACAGAGCCGTTTCGCGGACCCGCTGCGGCGGATGAGAGATCATCTGCCGCAGCGTTTTTTTCTTTTTTGGTCAGCGGCACAAAAAGAACGAAAAGGAATGTCTGTGCTGCAGAAAACCGTGCCGACAGAAAAACCGCGCTACAGGAGATGCTGTGAGATTTATGTGAAGGCAGAAGCGGAAAAAGAAAATGTCCATACTGCATAAATTGCTGATCTGCAGACCGAAATATTTTAAGAATTTCTTAAGAAATACGGTATAAAATAAAAAAAATTCGGTGACAAAAAATGTAAAAGAGCAACTTTCGGCATAAGTTGCTCTTCGAAGTTGAAACTTGAAATGAGTTAAACGAATAATAAGTTCAAGATAAATATAACCTCTGCCGGGAGAAAAAGCAAGTGTTTTTTCTCCGTTTTCCGAAAAATTTTTTTACTGTCACGGAACTGTAATGATTCCCATGGTTATGGGAATCACAGCTGATGTAAAATAATTCCATAAAAGAAAAATCAGCGGTATGGAAGTTTTCGGAAAAAGGTATCGGCGCGGGTTTTGAATAAGGAAAAAAAGGGTAAAAATGAACGATATATATGTGTGAAAAACGGGCTTATTGAAATATTTAAAAAAAATTACAGAAAATTCAATAACCGAAATTATTTCGGTTTGAATGCCTTTTCGCTCTATTTGTGAGACAAAAAGCCACTTTTTTTCTTGACAGAGGGCATATTTATTTTGTTTTGATGATCAAATAAAATAAGTTCGGCAGAGAGGCCGTGAAAGAATGACCGGATCTCAGGGAGCGGCGCGGGAAGACAACGGAGCCGGAGAGAAGAAAGGAAAAACAGGAAATGAACGAAAAAAACAGAGCGGTTCTCGTGGTACAGCCGGGAGACTCTGACGGAGAAAGACAGGCACATCCGGGATGCGGACGGCAGCGGGACGGCAGTCCGTCTGAAGAGTATCTGATGCGGCGTTTTCCGCGGATCCGTCTTTACAGAGCTTTCACCGACCGCGGAGCCGTGAGGTCTCTGAGACAGAAGGGAAAGGATGCGGATACAGTCCAGGAAGCGCTGGAGAGGATACGGACGGACGGATATCTGCAGGTGAGCGTGCAGCCGGCTATGATTACGGGCGGGACGCCGTATGAGATTATGATGGAAGAAATCGCTGCGCGCGTCGGATACGGATGTTTTTCCGCGGTTATCGCCGGAAGACCGCTGCTGACGGAGCGGGAGGACTGTGTTTCTTTTGCACGGGTTCTGAGAGAAACGCTGTCCGGTTCCGGAGAATGCCGCCCGGATATCCGGCTTTCACGGCAGAGCAGAGATGAAGAGCATGGCGGGCGCGCTGTCCTTCTGATCGGCGGACGGGCGGATGAAAGGGAAAGAGCGCTGTACCGGATGCTGCGTGAGGAACTGAAAGCGCAGGGTGCGGAAGGTCTCTGTCCGGCTGCGGAAAACGAAAGAGAAGATATCGAAGCCTTCCTTTTCGGACTGTCGGAACGGGGCGTTCACGGGATCTGTCTGCAGCCCTTCACCTTCCTGAACGGCGGCAGTTCATCTGTCTCCGAAATGCGTATCCTTCTGCAAAAGCAGGGATTTGACGCGGAATTCTGCCGGAGAGGACTGGAAGACTATGAGGCGGTGTGCAGGCTTTTCGGCGACAGGCTGGAGCAGATTCTGCCGCGGGAGGACTGAGATCCGGAAAAAGAGCGCATGGAAGAAACGCGATGAGGAAAGGAGACGGAGGCTGTGAAACAGAAAAAAACGGTGAGACGCCGGGAGTGGGAAGAGATCAGAAAAAAAGAGAAGAAATTTCTCGACAGCAGGCGGGAGAAAAAAGAGAGCCGTCTGAACCGCCTTCTGGAGGAAAAAGTGCCGGATCAGCTGCAGTCGAAACTCGATGCAGCCTTTGAAAAAGCCTTCTCTCTGATTTTTCAGAAGGGAACCGGCCTGATCGAAAAGACTTACAGCAGAGAAAAAATCGAGCGGACCTATGAGGTTAACCGGTATCTCGCGGGGCTTGAGGAAAACAGGAGAAATATGAGAGCTTTTTCAAAGAGCGCGGACGCAGCGGGCGGGAAAAATCTCATCATCAGCGGCCTGGAGGGGATCGGGCTCGGCATTCTGGGAATCGGTCTGCCGGATATTCCGCTCTTTACCGCTCTGATTCTGAAAAATATGTATGAGCTGGCGCTCAGTTACGGCTTTTCCTATGAGACGGAAGAGGAACGCTGCTGGATTCTGCTGCTGATCCGCGGAGCGCTGGCATACGGAGACGATGCAGTGAAGCTGAGCCGGGAAGCGGATCTGTTCATACGGGAAGGCACACCTCCGGAAAATTACAGTGAAAAGGAGTCGATCAGACAGACG
>CALXIZ010000052.1 GCA_944388495.1 uncultured Clostridia bacterium
AATCGGCAGGGCCGCTTTCTGCAGATGGTGGTAATTAAAATTCGTCATGAACAGCATCGCCGCTGTTCCGATCGCCGCATAAGGGATGTCACGGATCAGATAATAGTAAGGCGTGCCTTCTTCGCTGATCGCATAGTAATAGCTGGCGCTGAACACCATAATCACGCCGAAAACCACCAGCAGCATCACCAGAGCGGTCAGAAAAAAGTCTCCCGCCTTCAGCGGAGCTGATTTTTTTCTGACCGCCCGGAGGCGTTCCGGTTCCTGCTGCTCTGATGACGCCTTATTTCTTTTTGACGCCGCAAGTATTTTTCGCTTCATATGATTTCCCCCGTGATGACCGTCCTGTCATATTTTCCGCCGCAGCTTCCGAGATATCACGGCGTGACGTATCAGAGTTCCGTCACACACCGTTTAAAGTCGTCTCCGCGGTCTTCAAATTTTCTGTACATATCCCAGCTCGCACAGGCAGGAGACAGAAGAACCGTATCTCCCGGCTCAGCCAGCGAAAAGGACAGATTTACCGCTTCCTTCATATCTTTTACCATATGAATCCGGTGAAATCCCGCAGCCTCCGCAGCCTGACGTATTTTAGGAGCGGTCGTTCCCATCAGCACGAGTTCTTTTACATGGCCGCGAAAACTGCCGGTAAATTCCTCAAATTCCGCTCCCTTGTCGTAGCCTCCGGCGATCAGCACGATATCGTGAAAAGAGAGAACCGCCCGGATCGCCGCATCGGGATTTGTGCCCTTGGAATCGTTTACAAAGTATACGCCGTTTTTCTGCCCGCAGCGCTCCAGCCGGTGACTGACGCCCGGAAAGCTGCGGAAAACGTCTGCGACTGTCTGCGCATCGATTCCGGAAAAGACGGCGATCGCCGCAGCAGCCAGTGCGTTTTCCAGATTATGCTGACCCGGAATGAGAAGCTCCTCTGTTCCGCAGATTTCCGTACGGCCGTCTGCATCCGCGACGACAATTTTTCCGCCACTGACAAAAGCGCCGAAAGGCAGTTCTTTTTTTCTGCTGAACGGTACCTTCACCGCTCTGCAGAAAGAAGCAGTCTCCGAACATATCTCATCGTCCGCGTTATATATAAAATAATCATTCTCATCCTGATTCGCAAAGATTTTTGCTTTTGCCCGGACATAATTTTCCATCGTTCCGTGACGGTTGAGATGATCCGGCGTCACATTCAGCAGAGCGGAAACCGAGGGATGAAATTCTTCCGTCGTCTCCAGCTGAAAGCTGCTGCATTCCGTCACCATACAGGTATCCTCCGATGCGGTCAGCGCTCTGGAAATGACGGCCACGCCGATGTTGCCGACCACTTCGGTCTTTTTTCCGGCCGCTTTGAAAATCTCTCCGGTCAGAGCTGTCGTCGTCGTCTTTCCGTTTGTTCCCGTAATCGCAATATAATTTCCCCTGCCGAGACGATATGCGAGCTCCAGCTCTCCGATGACTTCCGCTCCCTCTTGTGAAGCTTCCTTTACAAATTCCGTATCGACCGGTACGCCGGGACTCAGAACCACCAGATCAAACCCGCTGACGGAATCCGGACGTTCGCCGAAGCTGAAGGAAAAGCCGTTTTCTTCGGCCCAGCGGCGTTTTTGTTCATCCTCTCTGCCGTCATACACACTCACCTGCGCGCCCACGAGCTTCAGCGCCTCTGCAGCAGCCGTTCCGGATTTTCCCAGCCCGACGACGAGCGTTTTTTTTCCGTAAATATTTTTTTCCGTCTCTTTTTCCTTTCCGTTTCTGTCCATCCTGTCCGCCTTCTTTTCAGTCACGTTGTTTTCTTTCTTCATTTTACAGCAGAAATGTCGATAATATGCAGAGCAGAAGTGTGATAATCCAGAAAACGATCACAACTTTCGTCTCTTTCCATCCTCCCAGTTCGAAATGATGGTGCAGCGGAGCCATGCGGAATACGCGCTTTCCCCGCGTCTTGAAGCTGACCACCTGAATGATCACAGAAAGCACTTCAACCAGAAAGATACCGCCGGCAATCGGCAGAATGAGTTCGATATTCATCATGACAGCCGCTACCGCCAGTGCGCCGCCCAGAGCCAGTGACCCCGTGTCTCCCATGAACACCTTTGCAGGATAGTGATTGAAGATAAGGAAGCCGAAACAGGCTCCCGCCACTGCCGCACTGAACGTGCTGCTGCTCGTATATCCGATTCCCGATCCCGTCAGCGCGAGAAACAGCGCCGTAATCGCGACGCATCCGCCCGCCAGGCCGTCCAGACCGTCTGTAAGGTTTACGGCATTTACCATGGCCACGAGAACAAACGCGACAAACGGAATATAAAGCCATCCCAGATCCGCATAATCGCGCAGGATCGGAATATAAATGCTCGTTCCGTACACCGACACCTTCGCCTGATAGACCGCGATAATCACCGCGATCACAATCTGAAAAATCAGTTTCTGAAGTGCTGTCAGCCCCAGATTTCTCTTTTTCACGACCTTGATAAAGTCATCGCAGAATCCGATCAGGCCGCAGAGCACAAAAGAAACCAGCAGTATTCCCATGTCCGCATTGATTCCCTGTCTTACCGTCATGGAGATACACGTGATGATGACAGCCGCAATGATCATGATGCCGCCCATCGTAGGTGTGCCGGCCTTGGCCAGATGAGCCTGAGGGCCGTCCTCCCGTATACTCTGTCCCGCTTTTATTTTCCTGAGCACCGGTATGACTAAAGGACCCAGGATCGCCGTAATGACGAAAGCTACCAGTAATGTTATCAGAATACTAATGTCCATCCCATTCTCCTGTCTCTGCTGCTTCTGCGAGATAGCGGGCCACGCGGTCCATGCCCGTGCTGTGCGATCCCTTGATCAGTATCAGATCTCCGGGCCGTATCAGTTCCCGCGCATGCCGGCAAAACTGCTGAGAGGAGTCAAAAGAGAAAATATGCTCTTTTTTCATGCGCTCCCCGGCTCCTTCCGCTATCTTCTTTGCTTTTTCTCCGACGGTGATGAGCAGATCGATGCCCTGCTCCGCCGCATATCTTCCGGTACTGAAATGATATTGTGCCGAATCCTCTCCCAGCTCATTCATATCAGCCAGGAGCGCCACGCGGCGCTGTGCTTTCTTTCCGAGAAGAACATCGACAGCCGCACGGACAGAATCCGGACTCGCATTATAAGTATCATTGAGAATCGAAATTTCTCCGTGCCGTTCGAAGAGAAGTCTGCCAGTGCTGTTTGTCATGGCGGCGAGCGACTCTGCCGACTGAGAGAGAGAGATTCCGCAGGTCAGGCCGCAGGCGGCTGCCAGTGCCGCGTTATGAGCATTATGTATGCCCGGCAGAGGCAGAAAGAAGTTCTGACTGTCTTCTCCGCAGGTCAGACTGAAACGGACTGCCTCGCCGTTTTCATCCGTGATATCCGAAAGCAGAAGCTCACGCTCCGGCCGGCCCTGTGCCTGTCCTCCGGCCGTTCTTTCCGCGCTTTGCGCACGGCTTCCGACCGCAATCTTCCGGTATATGCTCTCTTCCGATGAAAGAGCTGAAAGCTTATCGTTATCGGCATTATAGATCAGTACAGAAGAGCTGTCCATAAAATCCGCGATTTCCATTTTCGCTTTCATGATATTATCCCGGCTTCCGAGATTTCCGATATGAGAAGTTCCCACATTCGTGATGACAGCCTTCTGCGGCCGGACAATATCAGCCAGAAGGCGGATTTCGCCGCTGTGATTCATTCCCATCTCGAAAATACCGACCTGTGTCTTTTCATCGGCCAGAAAAACGGTAAGCGGCACACCGATATGATTGTTGAAATTTTCCTGACTGCAGATTGTCCGGAAATGCGGGGAAAAAATGCGGTACAGCATTTCCTTCGTCGACGTCTTGCCGACGCTCCCTGTAACAGCGATCCTGATCATGTCAAGATCCGCCAGATAATTTTTTGCCATGCGCTGCATCGCCTGCAGCGCATCGTCCGCTAAAATGACAGATGCGTCGCTGTATTCTGTCCGCATCCGCTCCGCCATGTTTTCAGAGGAGAGCACAAAGATTCTGCAGCCGTTTTCATAGGCAGCCGGCGCAAAATCATTTCCGTCGTTTTTCGTTCCGGGAAGGGCAAAGAAAATACTCTTTTCTCCTGTCCTGCGGGAATCACGCTCGGCGGAAACGGCTCTGTTTTCCTCCGGACCGCAGAAGAGCGGCAGCTGCGCATAAGAAGCCGCCTGTGCGGCTGTAATCTCTTTCATGATCAGATCTCCTGTTCAATGATCTGAAGAGCCGTCTCACGATCGTCAAAATGCTGTTTGACCGTTCCGATGATCTGATAGTCCTCATGACCCTTGCCGGCGATGATAATCACATCACCGGGACGGTATTCCGTGACCGCTTTCTTTATCGCCCTTCTTCTGTCCTCAATTACCGTGTATTCGCACGCCGTGGATTCGACGCCGGGAATGATATCGGCGAGAATCGCTTCCGGATCCTCCGTACGCGGATTGTCGCTCGTCACGATACAGTAATCGGAATACCTGCCCGCAGCCTCTCCCATGAGAGGTCTCTTGGCACGGTCCCTGTCCCCGCCGCAGCCGAACACTGTGATAATTCTTTTTTCCGTAAATTCGCGCGCCGTCTTCAGCACGTTTTCCAGAGCGTCCGGCGTATGAGCGTAGTCCACGATGACAGGAATCTGCCGGCTGTTTTCCACACTTTCAAATCTTCCTGCAACGCCGCGGCTGCTTTCGATCCCCGTCTTTACGGCCTCCCACGGAATACCTGCCGACAGTGCGGCTCCCGCCGCTCCGACAGCATTTTCCACCGAAAACATTCCCGGCGTCCTGATATTCAGTTCGCCCCGGAGTTCTGTTCCCGACCGGAATTTCACCAGAGTGCCGTTCACCGATTTTTCCAGTATTTCAGCTCTGTACCAGGCGTCTTCCTCATGAATTCCGCAGGTTTTCACAGATTTTCCCTCCGCCTGAAGCTCTTCAGACAGACGCCGTCCGTACCGGTCGTCGATATTGATCACACTTTCTCCCGAGGTCTGAAGAAACAGCTTCTTTTTCGCCTGATAATAGTCTTCAAAATCACGGTGAAAATCCATATGATCTTCCGTCAGATTCGTAAAAATGCTGCAGTCAAAAGAGATATCATCCGTCCGCGACAGCGCGAGAGAGTGCGAGGAAACCTCCATGGCGCAGACATCCGTGCCGTATCTGCGGTGCATCTCATCAAACATGCGCTGCAGCTCGAAGGATTCCGGTGTCGTATTTACCGACTCAAAACTCTGTCCGCCGTACACATAGGCGATCGTACCCAGCACGCCGCACTCTTTTCCCCACGCGTTTACAATCGATTTCAGAAGATAGGAAATCGTCGTCTTTCCGTTCGTTCCCGTCACGCCGAAAACGAGCATATCATCGGAAGGACGCCCGAAAAAATCCGCAGAAACGGCGGACAGAGCCTTTCTGCTGTCCTTTACCGTGAAAACCGGTATTTTTTCGATTCCGTCCGGGATTCTTTCCGCGATAATCGCCGCAGCTCCCGCCTCTTCCGCCGCACGTGCAAAAGCATGACCGTCACTCTGAAATCCCCGGATACATACAAAAAGATCACCGGGCTTTGTGCGCCTTGAATCATAGCTGATTCCCGTAATTTCCATATTTTTTTCTGATTCTGTACTGCAGACGGCATCTGTATCTGCCAGCAGCTCCGCAAGTTTCATCTTCCGTTACCTCTCTCCCGCTGTGATATGCTGATGATGCGGAAACCGACGGAAAGACTTCCGGACTTCCGTCCGTTTTTCTTTTCCGCCCGTTTTCCTCGCTTTTCCGGCCGGCATCGTCCGAACCGGTCTTTCTGCCGATTACTGACTGTACAGACAGACTGAATTGCCTGCCGTCAGCTCGGTTCCTTCCTTCGGATACTGATCCACCACTTCGAAATCCTCATTTCCGGACGGACAGGCGATCGCCGTAAGTCCGAGTTTTCTCAGAGTTTCGGCCGCCGAAGCATACGATTTTCCTACCAGATCCGGCACAGTCACCACATCGGCTGCCGCTTCCGCTTTTTCCTCATCCGTGTAGACCGGCTCTACCGCCAGATATTTCAGAGTGTTGGAAAGGATGGACTTCGCTCCCGGACCGGCCGTCTGACCTCCGGAATGAACACCCTGCGGAGAGTCCACGACGACGAGCACTGCGATCTGCGGATCGTCCATCGGCGCCATGGCGAAGAAGGAGGAGTCCGTCTCGCTCGTATATTTTCCGTCTACGACCTTATTCGCCGTACCGGTCTTTCCTCCGACTCTGTATCCCGGAAGATAAGCGGCGCTTCCCGTACCGTTTTCGACGACGCCCTGCATCATCATGCACACATCGGAAGCTGTCTGTTCCGAGACGACCTGACGCACGACAGTCGGTTCAAATTCTTCCACTGTATTGCCTTCGTCATCCACGAGCGCTCTGACCAGACGCGGCTGCATCATCTTTCCCCCGTTTCCGAGAGCGCTCAGCGTCGTAATCATCTGAATCGGAGTCACCGCGATTCCCTGCCCGTAGGACATCGTCGACAGTCCCACCGGACCGGCGGAGCTTTTCGACTGGAGAATGGCGGACGCCTCTCCCGGATAATCGATATCCGTATGACCTGTCAGACCGTATTTTTCCATATACTCATAATATTTTTCTATACCGATCC
>CALXIZ010000053.1 GCA_944388495.1 uncultured Clostridia bacterium
GAGAACCCGAGTGGCGTCCTCTGAGGTATCTCGCCCTGCATGTGAGCCTGCCTCAGGGACTGATGACGGCGGCAGGTCTGATCTGGCTCACCGTCGCGTTGGTTCTGCTGACGATGAGGGTCGTGCGTTACCGGATGTTCGCGCGGATGATCCGGAGACATTCCCGCAGAAGCAGCATCGGCGCTACGGAAACGGGAATCAGACATCCGAGAATAAGAGAGACAGATCTGCTGGATGCGCCGCTTCTGGTGGGATTTTTCCGCCCTGTGCTGTATCTGCAGACAGCGGAGATGAGAGAAGAAGATCTGCGATATATCCTGGCGCACGAGCTGATCCACTACCGGCGCCGGGATCTTCTGTACAAGTGGTTCGCCATGGCGGTAAAGAGCATTCACTGGTTCAATCCTCTCATTTATGTCGTATCGAAGCAGATCGATACAGAATGTGAGGTATCCTGTGATGTTGCCGTCACGGAAAAGATGTCGGAGCAGGAGAAGAACGACTATATGCGGATGATTCTGAGCCTGATGGAGCGTTCCCGCGGATGTCCGCAGCCGCTGACTACACAGATGGCGGGTACGAAGAAAATGCTGATCAGGCGCTTCGATGCCATCCGGTCGGGAAAAACAACGGGAAAGATCATGTCCGCAGTTTCTGTCGCCGCCGCTTTTGCCATACTCACTACGACAGTTTTTGCGGGCGGCACTCTCTCTAAGATCACGGACAGCACCTGTACGGTGGTGGTAAGAGACGCGCAGGGAAAGGTGATAGAGTATACGGATACCCCGTTTGTGCAGAGCGGAAAGGTCTATCTGCCGCTGCGGGAGACCTTTGAAGAGCTGGGCTATACGGAGGAAAACAGTTATATCGAATGGGATGACGGTACGATCGATATCGCTATTCTGAAGTATCCGATGAATAACTTTTTCGGCCGTATGAGACTCGAAGATCCGTATCTCAGCTGTGATGTGTCGCGTGATAAGAGTCTGGACGGTATCGGCGAGCGGATCGATGAAAAAATGGATCAGCACAACGGCGGCATCGGATTTCAGGATCATCCCGCACCGGTTCTGAAGGGTTCGAAAGTTTATGTGCCGTCGGATATGCTGAATTATATCGTTTACAGATTTTTCGGTCAGAGGCACGAGGACGGCTCTTTGTATGAATTGGACTGCAGAGTATACGATCCGGACGGGCGCGAAGTGCAGATGGAAGAGCCGGATACGACATGGGTGGTATGGATTAACGATTATACAAAAGAGATCTCCGCGCAGGAAAGGCCGGGCTTTTTGTGGACAGGCTATCCTGACCGGGATACCGGAGAAGAAGATGTGGCGGAGATGCTGAAGCAGGGATACAGACTGGTACTGTCTGATCTCACTTCTCCGTTGCCGGCCGTTTCGGAATGAGCTGAAAAAATGAGGCACAGCGGTCATGACGGGAGAACGCCGAAGGTGCGGCGGCAGAGTTTTTCTGACAGTGGCAACGGAATATACCGTAATACCGGGACGTGCAGCCGCATGGCCGGAAAGAAGCCGGCCGGAAGGAAAGATAAGAATACATCGGAGATGTAAAAGAAAGATGCAAAATATATATTGAAAAAGAAAAACGGAGGTTTACCGGCATATGAAAAAGACAAAAGAGCTCAGCGGCGCGGAGCTGGAAGTGATGCAGGTTCTCTGGAAAAACGGAGGACCGATGACGGTTCAGGACGTCTGTGACCAGCTGAAGAGCAGCAAGTGGAAATACAGAACGGTGGCTACTCTGCTGCTGCGAATGAAGGAAAAGGACGCAGTCACCTGTGTCAAGGAACATAACGTCAATGTCTATACCCCTCTTCTGGATAGGAAGGAGTACACTCGTTCCCAGACGAAATCCTTTGTGCAGAAGCTGTATGACGGCTCGGTCAAAGATCTTGCCGTCTCTCTTTTCCGCAGCGAGGAGATGACGAAGGAAGACATCGAGGAAATACGAAAAATGTTTGATCTCTGACAGAAAGAGATCCGCAAAAGATCTGTATGCCGAATCCGTGAAAGGAAAGAAAGATCAGAGAATCAGCGAAAAGGATTGACAAATCTCTCTGACAAACGTAAGATATTCATATCTTACAAATGTAAGAAAAAGAAGATTCTGAAAAAATATTCCGATTCTTTTTGATATCTTTCACGGAAGGAGGATTACTTTGATGGAAAGAAAAAGGATGCACGGGAAAATCATACCGGCGATATCCGTTCTGACGGTATTCGTTCTGATCTCCGCGGCAGTTTACGCGGACAGCTCTCTTTCGTCCGCAGCCGCCGGTGATTATATAGTGGCGGCGGAAAACGCGGACGGACAGGTGATGGAATATGACAATAAGCCGTTTGTGCAGGACGGAACGGTCTATCTGCCTCTGCGGGAGACCTTTGAACAGCTCGGCTATACGGAGGAAAACAGCCGGCTCAGCTGGAACAACGGGACGATTGATGCGGCCATTCTGGCCTGGCCGATGAATAACGGATATTTCCGCATGAGAGTGGGAAGCGCTCTCCTCAGCTGCGATGTGTCGCGGGATACGAGCCTCGACAACAGCAGAATCAGGGAAGTGCTCGATCGTGCGGGCAGCTTCGGCATTATCTTTGAAGATGAGCCGGCAGTAGTTTTGAGAGATTCTGTGACATATGTTCCGTCAGACATGATGACGTACATCTGTTACAGATTTTTCGGCGAGAGAAACGATGACGGCTCTCTCTGCGAATTCCGGTGCAGCGTATATGACAGCGCCGGAAACGAAATTCCGGTGCGAGATCCGGCAGGATATAAGCGGGAAGCGGCAGATGTGGGAGCAGCCGCCCGCTGAGCATGTCAGAATCTGATAGATAGAGATCCGGGAGCCGGAAAAAAGAAGATACAGAGAAAAGCCGGAGATTGCCGGCTCCCGAAAAGAAATCTCCGAGAGAATGCGGAAAAAAGCTTCTTTCGGGGATTTTTCCATATCAGTTGACGAAATGTAAGATTGAATTATATAATAAAAATGTAAAAAATATTTCTGCAGAGGATATTTTGGAATTTTGAGATGAGTGTCGGGAGAGGAGGATTCATCATGAGAAGAAAGCATCTGATCACAGGAAAAATTACCTGCATAGCGCTTGCGATGGCCTTCTGCATTATTCTGAGCACTTCTGTCATATCTGCGGTAGAGGGAAGCTCTCTTTCACAGGCACAGAAGGATGCATATTATGCGCAGTACAGTGAGATGATTGATACGGCTAATTATATTTCGACACAACATCTGGAACTGGTTCCGAAAGAGGAACTTCATGAAGAGAACTGGATCGATCCGGATGCGTTCCGGGCTATGATACTCGACATAGCCGAGATCTCTGTCTTGCCGGAAGGATTTGCAGAGCAAATGCCGGTGTCCAAAATAAAAGAAAAAGGATCAGCATCAGGATCTGTTTTTTCAGCGGAGAAAACAGCAGAGATCATAAATTCGGATACGGCGGTGAAAGTGAAGATACAGGCGGACTTTGACATCAGCTATTCTGAATGGCATGAGCGTCCGCTGATCACAGGTATTTCCGCTGTCATGTCCGAAAAAGCATGCGGCGCGGGGACGTGGGAACCGGAAGGATATGTGTACCGGATCGGCGACGGAGGACGAACATGTCATGTCTACGTTTTCGGAAAATATACTATAGCCGGCCTGGAACGCGGCAGAATGGCATCGGCGGAATTTTATCTGGGGGATATATAATCCGGCATTTTCATAGGATAACAGGCAGAGAAGAGAAGTAAAATGATGCAGAGATCTGCGGCTTTTGCGGCCATGCCGCCCGGTCCGGGCGGCATGGCCTGTGTTTTTGAGCATTTTTATATAGAAAATTCCGAAATTTTCTTTTGATCTCCGGAGCGGAGATTCCCGGAAAGATCCTCGTGAATGTTTGCGGATGAAAGTTTCGGAGCCGGGAAGGCCTGCAGCTGCCGGCTGGCTTAACGGTCGAGTCGTCAGCCGGCCTCTTTTTATCGACATGGTTGCCGGCCGGGTTCTATACTGTAGATGGCAGTTACGGGAGGTGACCGCCGCAGTAAAGAGAAAAAAAAGAAAGAAAAAACAGAAAACGGAAAGGGGATCGTTTCTCATGGAACTGCAGAAAAAAGAATCTTTTGGAAAGTTTATCGCTCAGAAACGGAAGGATGCATCGCTGACGCAGAAGGAGCTGGCGGAGCTGCTTTATGTGACGGAATCGGCCGTTTCAAAGTGGGAACGGGGCATTTCCTATCCTGATATCTCTCTGGTGGCGCCGCTGTGCGGGGCGCTGAATATCAGCGAGCATGAGCTCATAACCGCGACGGATGATCTGCAGCAGCGGGAACTGGAAAAGCAGGCGGCGGGCTTTCAGAAAATAAGAAAGATTTATTTACGGATCTTTTATTTTATCTACGGTATTTCACTCGCGGCCTGTCTGATCGCAAATCTGGCCGTGCAGCATACGGTTTCCTGGTTTTTTATCGTCCTGACAGCCGAAATGACCGCTTTTTCTCTGAGTTCGGTTCCGGTTCTCGCGAAGAATCATAAGGTGCTGTGGATGTTCGGAAGTCTTTTCTTATCTTTATGTCTTCTGCTGCTCACCTGCTGTCTTTATACCGGAGGAAACTGGTTTTTCCTCGCCTTCACGGCGCTTCTCTTCGGCTTTTCGCTGTTTGTATGTCCTCTGCTTCTTCGTATCCTTCAGCCGGAGGGCTTCGGGCGGCATAAAGCGCTGATTTCTGCTGCAGCGGATACCGTTTTTCTTTTGCTGTTGACAGTCGAGGGATGCCGGTATACCGGTCAGGATTTTTCCTTTTTTGTGTCGGCAGTACAGGCGGCGCTTTTCTGCGCGCTGCTGCCATGGGCGATGCTGATCTCCGTCCGGTATCTTCCGGTGAATAATTTCTTTAAGACGGCTGTATGCATCGGGGCGACGGGTATCTACTGTCTCGTGCTGAACAGTGTGCTGGGGATCATTCTGGATAAAGTCCCGTTTCAGTTGCCTGTCTTCGATTTCCGGCACTGGAACGGGACGGCCGTCAACGGCAATATTTACTGGCTGATCGCTTTTGTCTGCACGGGACTGGCGGTAATCTTCGCCGTCTGCGGAGTAATCCGCATGCTGCAGATATCCTCTGACAGATCCGGAATCACCGGCAAAGAATCCTGATGAGATCTTCGCCGGCGCCGAGGGAATTTTGGCGTGACGAAAAAGTTTAAAAAAATTAGCACTCATGTGTTTAGAGTGCTAACAAAAGGGCATATTATATACTGTAAGCGGAAGAGCTTAAGAAAAGAGAAACGCTTACAGGAATATATCTGAAATGCAAGACGGTGCCGCGGATCGGGAAGCCTGCGTACGAAGCTTCCGCGGAAGGCGGCACGGAAAAAGAAAGCCCATTATTTCTTCAGAGTCTCTGCGGGACGGAAGAAACGTCCGGAGGCAGATGACCCGGAGAAAGACATATATTATTAAGGAAGAAAAAAGAGGAGGTCTTTATCATGTTATCGTTAATGCCAAGAACTAATTACGGATTAAACAGATTTTTCGACAATCGTTTCGATCATTTCTTTGATGATATGTTTTCCGATCCGTTCTTCCGTACCGGAAACAGCATGCAGATGCCTTCCATGAGAACGGATGTAAAGGAAAAGGACGGCATGTACACGCTGGAGATGGATCTGCCGGGATATGACAAGGCGGATATAAAGGCTGAGCTGAATAACGGCTATCTGACTATTTCCGCCAGCAAGGATACCGGAGATCAGGAGAAAAAAGACGAAGAGAGCGGTTACGTCTGCCGTGAGAGATATACGGGTTCCTGCAGCAGAAGTTTTTATGTCGGCGACAGTGTAAAGGAAGAGGATATCAGGGCAGGCTATAATAACGGCATTCTGACGCTGAGTTTCCCGAAGGAGACTGCGCCTCAGATTCCGGAAAAGAAATATATCGCGATCGAATAGCGGAAGAATCGAATAGAAGAATGAAATAACAGATAACTTTCTCTCATGAACTACTCATAACAGTATCAACCTGCGGAAGGCCGCGTCGGATCTATCGACTATCCGGCGCGGCTTTTTCCGTGTCTGAGGAGGACGGGGAGTGAAGAGATATGTTATCCGGTATCTCGGAGAGCAGGCTGAGAAATTTCCTGAAAAGAGGAGTATGCCTTCCGGATGAATAGACGACGCCGAAGGAGAGCGGAGAAAAACCGGAAATCGGGATACATGTCAGATCGGGATTCTCAAAGCCGGGAAGCTGTGTTGCGACGGCGAAGGCAAAGCCGGATGCCGTCAGTGTGTAGAGAATTTCCAGGTTATCGCAGAAGAGCATCTGATTGGGATCATGTTCTGTGAAGATTTTTCTCTGGATGGAGAAAAGATCAGGAGGGCAGGCCGGAGGGCGGCAGATTGCCATACGGCCGGCGTTCTGCAGCTGCTGTACGGTGACCTGTTTTTCCGCCGCCAGAGGGTGATCTCTGCGGCAGAGGCAGACGACGGGACAGCGCGTCAGCTCGCGGTAGACGGCTTTTTTCGGTGCGGAGTCCCGGAAGGAGAACATGACCTGGATGCTGCCGTCCTGAAGCATATTTTCCAGAGAATCGGAGGGAATCAGCCGCAGGACCGGGATGAGGTCCGGAGCGGTGCGGCACAGCGTCGTCAGCACGGGCTGGATGAGACTCAGCTCCATGGTATTGCGGCATCCGATTCTGAGATGTTCGGGCTGCCCTTCGCGGAATTCCTTCAGCCGGGATTTGGACCGGTCGGTCAGTTTCAGAATCTCGCCGGCATACTGAATGAAGAGATAGCCTTCTCTCGTCAGACGGACGCTTTTACTGGTACGGTGAAAGAGTTTTGTCTCGAGTTCATCCTCAAGCGCGCTGATCTGATGGCTGACGGCAGGCTGTGTGATTCTCAGATGCTCGGCGGCACGGGAAAAATTGAGATAATTGGCGACTGTCAGAAAACATTCCAGCTGGGTGGTATTCAAAATATCACACTCCTTCGCATGCACTTATATGAATATTTGATAAAATTCTTTTATAGATCATAACAAATTTGAATTTTACATGCAAGGTTAATTGTACTATAACTATAAGGAAACAATACTGTCGGGCAGAGAGCCGGGGGTCTCCGGGAAAGGATTCCTGCGGAAAAGACAGTATAATAATATGAAAAGACAGAGGAGGTATCGAAGACGTGAGAAGGATTTTACAGCATCTCGGCCGTTACAGGCGGGACAGTATTATCTGTATTCTGATGACTGCGTTTGAAGTGGTCATGGAAATACTGCTTCCGTTTATCACGGCGCGGATTATCGATGACGGCCTTTCGGCCGCCAATATGCCGGTAGTATACCGTTACGGCATCATGATGATCGTCATGGCATTCCTGAGTCTGCTGTTCGGTGCTTTAGCGGGAAAATTCGCCGCAAGCGCATCAGCCGGACTGTCCGCCAATCTGAGAGAGGCGATCTATGCGAACATTCAGACATTTTCTTTTTCCAATATCGATAAGTTCAGCGTACCCGGTCTGGTTACCCGTATGACGACGGATATCACGAACGTGCAGTACGCTTTTATGATGGTGATACGTGTGGCGGTCCGCTCGCCGCTGATGTTCGTATTCAGCTACGCTATGTGTATCTACATAAACCCGAAAATGAGTCTGATGTTTCTCGTAGCCGTAGTCTTTCTGATCGCCGTCATGGCCGGGATCATGGTTTATACGATTAAGATCTTCAACCAGGTTTTCCGCAGATATGATGACCTGAATGCCAGCGTGCAGGAGAATATCTCCGCGATCCGCGTAGTCAAGGCATTCGTCAGAGAGGAATATGAGGACAGCAAGTTTGCAAAAGCGTCATCCAATCTCTTCCGTCTCTTTGTCAGGGCGGAGAGTAAGCTGGCGCTGATCAACCCGGCGATGATGATTGCAGTTTATTTCTGCATCATCTCTGTAGCATGGCTCGGCGCTCACTTCATCGTCGGCGGCAGTCTGAGCACGGGAGATCTGACGAGTCTGTTCAGCTATATCATGGGACTTCTGATGAGTCTGATGATGCTGTCGATGGTCGTCGTCATGATCAGTATGTCTATGGCCAGCATCCGCCGTATCAGAGAAGTACTGGATGAGACGCCGGATCTGAAAGATCCGGAGAATCCTGTCATGGAAGTGAAGGACGGCAGCATCGATTTCAACGATGTATCTTTTTCTTATAAAAAAGACAGCGAAAAGTACGCTCTGGCCGATATCGATCTTCATATCCGCTCCGGAGAGACGATCGGCGTCATCGGAGGCACGGGCTCCGGCAAGAGCAGTCTCGTCAACCTCATCTGCCGTCTCTACGACGTCAGCAAAGGAAGTGTCTGCGTCGGCGGGCTGGACGTACGGAAGTATGACACGGAGGTGCTGAGAGATCAGGTATCTGTCGTGCTGCAGAAGAATACACTGTTTTCCGGCACGATCATCGATAACCTTCGCTGGGGCAACCCGGACGCGACAGAGGAAGAATGCATCGAAGCCTGCAAAATGGCATGCGCCGATGAATTTATCGACCGTTTGCCTGACGGATATCATACGTGGATCGAACGGGGCGGAAATAACGTTTCCGGAGGCCAGAAACAGCGGCTGTGCATCGCGAGAGCTCTGCTGAAAAAACCGAAGATTCTGATCCTGGACGATTCAACCTCTGCGGTGGATACCGCCACCGACGCGAAGATCAGAGAGGCTTTCGCCAGAGAGATTCCGGGAACGACGAAGATCATCATCGCGCAGAGAGTTTCCAGCGTGGAGCATGCCGACCGCATTCTCGTACTGGAAGACGGAAGGATCAGCGGATTCGACAGCAGCGAAAATCTGCTGAAAAATAACGAAATTTACCGTGAAATTTATGAATCGCAGGTCAAAGGCGGCGGCGACTTCGACCAGCCTTCATAGAGAGGAGGGGACAGAGCAATATGAATCAGAAAATGAATAGGGCCGGATCGCTCGGCGTGCTCAGGCGTGTCATCCGGTATATGCTTCATCATTATAAATACCTTTTCATTCTGGTAGTCGTCTGTATTCTGATTTCAGCCATGGCTACCGTAATCGGAGCTACGTTCCCGCAGACTCTGGTGGATGACTACATAGAACCGATGCTGACGACCGGCGTCAACGATTTTGACGGTCTGTTCCGTCAGATCGTCCGTCTTGTCTGCATCATGGCGGTAGGCGTTGTAGCCGCCTATGCCTATACCCGTATCATGGTCAATGTGAGCCAGGGGACGATGCGCCGTCTGAGAGATGACCTGTTTCACAGCATGGAATCTCTTCCGATCAAATATTTCGATACGCACGCGCACGGCGATATCATGTCGGTCTATACGAACGACGTGGATACGCTGCGCCAGCTGATGAGCCAGAGTATACCGCAGATCATCAATACGGCGATTACGATGGTCGCCACGTTTATCACGATGATCATTCTCAATCCGACGCTGACGATCATTTCCGTCATCACGGCGGTTATCATGTTTACAGTCACCGCCAAGTTCTCGAAACTTTCGGGCAAATATTACGCCCGTCAGCAGCGCGATCTGGGTATCGTCGACGGTTTCATCGAAGAGATGATGGACGGACAGAAGGTCGTCAAGGTCTTCTGTCATGAGGAAGCGGCCAAGGCGGATTTTCATAAGGTAAATGACGCGCTCAGAGACAGTGCGGATAAGGCAAACCGTTATGCAAACCTGCTGATGCCTATCAACAACAATATCGGCTGGCTGAGTTACGCCTGCATCGCGATCCTGGGAGCCATTCTCGCGATCAATGGCATGGCCGGCGTCACGATCGGAACGCTGATCACTTTTGTAGGACTCAATAAGAGTTTCACACAGCCTGTTACGCAGGTCAGCCAGCAGGTAAACTTCGTCGTTACAGCGGCAGCCGGCGCACAGCGTGTATTCGATCTCATGGATCAGAAGCCGGAGACGGATGAAGGCACGGTCGATCTCGTCAATGTGGAGGAAGGCGCTGACGGAAAACTGACGGAGACGGAAAAGCGCACGAACGTATGGGCGTGGAAATCGGCAGGTCCGGATGGAAAGGCCTCCTATACAAAGCTTGAGGGAAGCGTCGTCATGGAGGATGTGGATTTCGGCTATGACGAAAATAAGATCGTACTGCACGATATCAGTCTCTGGGCGAAGCCGGGCCAGAAGATCGCATTTGTCGGCGCCACCGGCGCCGGAAAGACGACGATCACAAATCTGATCAATCGTTTTTACGATATCACAGACGGCAGCATTCAGTATGACGGAATCGATATCAGTCAGATCAGAAAATCGGCTCTGCGTCATTCGATGGGAATCGTGCTGCAGGAGACGCATCTTTTCACCGGAACGGTGCTCGACAATATCCGTTACGGCAAGCTGGATGCGACAGATGAGGAATGTATGGAAGCGGCCCGTCTGGCCAATGCGGACGGCTTTATCAGAAGACTGCCGGACGGTTATAATACGATGCTGACCGGCGACGGAGCAAATCTGAGTCAGGGACAGCGCCAGCTGCTGGCGATCGCCAGAGCCGCGGTAGCGGATCCTCCGGTTCTGATTCTGGATGAGGCGACTTCCTCTATCGACACCCGAACGGAAAAACTCGTTCAGGACGGCATGGATGCTCTGATGAAGGGCAGAACGACCTTCGTCATCGCACACAGACTGTCTACAGTCCGCAATTCAGACTGCATCATGGTCATGGAACAGGGACGCATTATCGAGAGAGGAATGCACGACGAGCTCATCGAAAAGAAGGGTAAATATTATCAGCTCTATACGGGCAATTTCGAAGAAGAGCCTGCTTAAATCCGGCCGGATCGGGATCTTCGTCTGAGATTTTTTTTCTGTGAAAGTCAGCGGCCCCGCGGAACGGAAATTTTCCGGTCCGCGGGGCTTTCTGCGTTTTCCGGAGGCGTGCGGAAATTTCTCCTTCCGCGCGCCTTTCACCGGTATTTTATGCGTCTATTTTATTTTATGCGTCTTTTATCTCATTCGTCTCTCGGGATAAAACACTGATGACACCGGTCCGCGCTGAAACCGCGGCAGGTGCGGCACATGCCGAAGTGCTCGCAGTCCATATTGCAGAAACCGGCGATATCGTCTACGACGGTGTCACGCTGTGTACAGACCATATAGGACGGTTCTCCGGGAGCATCGGGAAAGATCTCCTTCAGGTACTGACAGATAAAATATGTGATTTCTCCGGAAGGAAGCACGCTGTGAGTACCCCGAAACCAGATATCGCGGACAGAGAGATTTTCCGCTTCTGTATTTCTGTTGTTTGTCATTTCGCTCATGTTTCCGATTCCTTTCCGCCGGCGGCTGCCGGCAACTTCTGAAAGCGATCTGCTGTGCGGCGCGATGCGGTATGCTGTCCGGATTTTCTGAAGCTGTGCTACGGTCTCGGAACCTCGCATTCCTGACAGCGGACTGCGCTGAAGCCTGCACAGGTATCGCATTTGCCGTACTCGCTGCAGTCCATATTACAGACGTCCGCCGGATTTTCCACGCGCATTTTCTTATGCTTGCAGTAGGTATAAAATTCTTTTGTCTGATCGTCGTAATGATTGTATTCCAGATACTGGCAGATAAAATAAGTATCCGCTCCGGAAGTCGTCTTGTCGGCTCTTCCCTGGAACCAGATGTCATTGCCGATATTCTTATCGGTATGGACGATTTTTACCTTACTCATCTTATTTACTCACTCCTTTATCCTGTTTCTGTTATCTGCTTTTCTGTTCCGTCTGCCGGCTCTGTGAAAAGACTGCCGCTGTGCCGTAAAAGTGATAAGCATACATATTAACGGATATCGTCATTATAACTTGAATACGAAGGATTGAAAACACTTTTCGGGGAAATATACCCGGCGGCCGCACTTTGAGGAAAACGCCGCCGGTGTTTACGGAGCGGAACGTCCTTTTACATAAAATAAACAGAAATTTTACATGTCCTTTATCAATCATGTCGGTTTTCTCTGTATCATAGGACATGGAAAAAGATTTTCTTGTTTATTTTTTCTTTTTTCTTTTTTGCCGGCTTTTTTTCCGAAGACCCCGGTTTCAGAAAAAAGAAAACGTAATCTTCAGATACAGGAGGAGTCTGTTGAATGGAAAAGGAGCATCAGATCATCCGGCAGGTTTATAAAGCGAAGGATGATATGGAGGCGGCGGATCTTCTGATTGCCGAATATATGCCGTTTATCCGCTCGGAAACGGCCGGATTTCTGAAGCGGCCGCCGCAGGAGGGGCAGGATGACGAACTGAGCATCGCCATGATCGCATTTCATGAAGCGATACAGAGTTATTCACGTGTGCGCGGATCTTTTATCAGATATGCGGCTGTGGTGATAAAAAGCCGGCTGATCGATTACCGGCGCAGAGAAAAAAGACATGAAAACGTGATTTCGATTCATGCGGCATCGGGGGATGACGACAGACCTCTGGAGGAGATGATAACGGATCGCAGAGATCACGGGGAGGAGATCGCTGTCAGGGACGCTACGCGCAGGGAGATCGAGGAGCTTTCCGGGCAGATGAAAGAGTTCGGCGTTTCGCTGAGCGATGTGGCGCAGCACTGTCCCCGGCAGGAGCGCACGCTGGCAGCCTGCCGGAAGGCGCTGCAGTATGCCCGGGAAAACCGGGAGATTTTCGACGATCTGCTGCGCACGAAGCGGCTTCCCGTTGCCCGTCTGTCGCAGGGAAGCGGCGTGGAGCGGAAGACGCTGGAACGCCACCGCAAATATATGATAGCCCTTCTGCTGATCTGTACGAACGGTTATGAGATGATCCGCGGGCATCTGAAGAGAATCGTGAAAGGAGGAGATGCGCTGTGAAATATCTTGTCATGGAATGCCGTAAGAGCTACGCGATTCTCCTGGATGAAGAGGGACGTTTTCTGAGAGCCGCAAATCTGAGATATGAAGTGGGGCAGACCGTGGAAAATCCTGTGCTGCTGCGCGAAAAGAAAACGGAAAAGCGCCGTACGGCCCGCTGGATCAGCGGAATCACGGCGGCGGCAGCCTGTTTCCTTCTTTTTTTCGGTTTCGGATATTATTACCCGAACTATATGGAAATTTATTCTTCTGTTTTTCTGACTATAAATCCTGAAATACAGATGGATCTGAACCGGCAGGGAGATGTGGTGGAACTGACCGGCATGAATGAAGACGGAGAACAACTTCTGAGAGGTTATGACGGGGACGGAAAGGATAAGGTGACGGTAGCCGATGAGCTGATCGACAGAGCTGTTGAGATGGGATTTCTTTCTGAAGGCGGTCAGGTATCGTTTTCCATCGACGCACCGGATGAAGTGCTGTTTCAGGAGTACGGGACGGAGCTGAGAAAAGGCGTCGAAGAGCACCTTTCCGGACGTCTTTCAGTGGTGATAGAAATTACAGGAAGCGGCGGCAGTGTGCAGGATTCCCCGCCCGTTTCCTCTTCTTCACAGGCCGTTTCAGGCGATACGCAGGCCGGCGATTCGCGGTACGGAGATTCGCGGTACGGAGACAGCGGAAGCAGTGATTCACAGTACGGCGATTCCTCCTATGCATCTTCACCGGGAGAGAGTGCGGGTTCTTCCGGAGCCGGCGGAGATTCCGCCCGGGCAGCTGCGGTACAGCCTTCTGCGGGAGGCGGCGGTGCGGATAATGCCGAAAGCGGCTCTTACGGCGGCTCGGATTACGGAGACAGCGGATATGAGGCTTCGGACGGCGGCAGCGATTACGGAAGCGGTGATTCCGGAGACAGCGGCTATGGAAGCGGCGCCTACGGAGACAGCGGATATGAGGATGATGATGACTGAGCGGAAAAATTTTTAAAATATTTTTCAACATTTTTCGCAGATACCCCGAAACGGACAATGCCGCTGCGTAATCTACCGACAGAAAAGGACAGAAAGGCGGAAGGCCGGAGAAAAAACGCGGGCGGATGAGACAGGCGGAAAAGAGCCCGGGAAACGGCCGGAGGCCGGTGCAGATGTATACCGCGGAAAGCGACAGGAAAGGAGTTTAAAAATGAAGAAGATGAAAATGAGAAGGATGGCAGCGGCGGCCGTGATGATGGCGGCGGTTCTCTTTACCGGCTGCGGCGCATCACAGGGACAGAATGCCGCAGCGGGCGGCAGCGGAGGCATCGCGGATTCAGGTACTCTGATTCTGAGTGTCAATCCGGAGATCGGAATCGAATATGACGACGAAGGCCGTGTGCTCGCACTCGACGGAAGAAACAGCGACGGAGACCGGATTGTAGGTTCGTATCCCGATTATATAGGAAAAGAATGTGATCTGGTGCTCAACGATCTGATCGGCGAAATCTATGAGGCCGGATATTTTTCAGATGATCTTGACGGGAACAGCAGAAATATCGTTCTGCAGCTCGTACCGGGTTCTGTTCTGCCGGAGGACGATTTTCTCACCCATATGAGTGAAAGCACTCAGAGTGCCGTGAAAAATCTGAATTTCTCATCCGGTATCGTGATGATCGACGATGATGACTATGATCCGAGATATGCGAAAAACGGAGGCTATTCTCCTTACATCACTCTGGAAAAAGCGAAGGAAATCGCGCTGACACAGGCTCATGTAAGCGAGTCGGATGCCGTTTTTGAAGAAAAGGAATTTGATTTCGACGACGGAGCGGCGATATTTGAGCTGGAATTTTCAGCAGGCGGGAATCACTATGAATACGATATCGACGCACGCACCGGCAGAGTGATCAGCGCGGAGCATGAAGCGGAAAGAAGGGCGGCGGCCGGGGGAACTCAGAGCGCGGCTGCACCCGCTGTTCCTGTGTCAGCATCTTCCGCCGGAGGATATGCGGGAACTTACGGCGATACGGATTACGGCGCGGGAAGCGACGGAGTGACGGATTACGGCAACACGGACTACGGCGCGGGAAGCGACGGAGTGACGGACTACGGCAACACGGACTACGGTGCGGGAAGCGACGGAGTGACGGATTACGGATACACGGATTACGGCGCGGGAAGCAGCGGTACGACAGATTACGGCTATACAGATTATGGGAGCGGAGATACCGGGTATGGAAATACGAATTACGGTGACACGAATTATGACGACGGCGGAAGCGACTATGACGACTGACGGCCGGAAAAGGACCGGCGGTGAGAGTTCTTTGCCGGAATAACCGACGAAAAATGACGAAAAGACAATGATGATGAAATTGCGGAAGGAGCCGCGGGGCGCGGATCTGATCCGTCTGGCGGCGGCAGTGGCGGCGGCGGTTCTGGCGCTGGTGCTTTTCGAGACGCTGATGCCGGCCGGAGACGAGCGGAAAAACACTCGGAAAATTCCCGGATATGCGGAAATGCTGTTCGACGCCGGCGGAGTTCATACGATAGATCTGCAGGTGGAGGACTGGCCCTCTTTCGTAAAGAACGCGCCGGAGGAGGAATATTACGCCTGCACGGCTGTCATCGACGGTGAGGCTTTTTACAACGTGGGGCTTCGGGCGAAGGGGAACAATTCAAAAAATCTGACGGAAAAATACGGAATTTCGCGCTACAGTCTGAAGCTGGAATTCGACCATTTTGTGAAAGGGGCGAGTTATCACGGTCTGGACAAGATGTCGCTGGATGCGTCGTTTCAGGACAACAGCTATCTGAAGACGTATCTGGCGTACGATATGATGGAGTTTATGGGAGTTCCCGCGCCGCTCGTAAGTTATGTGTGGCTGACGGTAAACGGCGCGGACTGGGGGCTGTTTCTGGCTGTGGAGGAGCCGGAGGAGTCGTTTGCCGTCAGAAATTTCGGCAGAGATTACGGCCGGCTTTACAAACCGGACTATCGTTCTCTGAAGGATTCAAACGAAGACGTGGCGCTGAAGTATACGGGGGACGATCCGGCGGATTACAGAAATATCTTTGAAAACGCAAAGTTCAGCGTCACGGAATCGGATCAGCGGCGCCTGATCGAATCGCTGCGCATCCTTTCGGAGGAGCCGGCGGGAGAAAAACTGGAGTCCGCGGTGAATGTGGACGGGGCGCTGCGCTACTTCGCCGTTCAGGTGTTCGTCATGAACTGGGACAGCTATATCGGGCGGACGGGCCATAATTATTTTCTGTACGAAGAGGACGGGATGCTGAGCATTCTGCCGTGGGACTATAATCTGGCTTTCGGCACATACGCGCTGGGAATGCCGGAACCGGTCCGGGATCCGGATATCCTGATTAATTATCCTGTGGACACGCCGGCTGAGGGTTCTGTGATGATGAACCGCCCTCTGTATCACAATCTGATGAAGCAGCCGGAGTATTTTCGGAAGTATTATGAATATATGGACAGACTGCTGTCGGAATACTTTGAGAGCGGCCGTTTTGAGACGGCAATACGGCGGACGGCAGACAGGATCGCAGCTTATGTGCGGGAGGATCCGACCGCGTTCTGCAGTTATGAGGATCACCGGCTGGCCGTGGAGACTCTGATCCGTATATGTCTTCTGAGAACACAGAGTATACGCGGGCAGCTCGACGGCCTCTATCCCTCTTCCCTGAGAGAGCAGGAGATCGCGGAAGCGGCTGCGGCAGAAAGTCTGCCGGGGAAAACGAGTAAACGGAAAGAAGGCGGTATAGCGGGCGCAGGCGTACCGGGCGTGGACGCCTCTTCCGTGAATTTTGCGGATCTGGGAGACTTTGAAGATCTGGAAAATGCAAAAGCCTCACAGGATGAGGCGATGAGATCCGTGACGGGACAGAGCTGATTCCGAAGATATCTGTCCGAAAAAAATAAAAGAGCGGAAGCTTTTCTTCTTCCTCCGCAGAGACGACGCCGGTCCGGCTGTCTGTGCGCAGGGGAACAGAAAACGCGCTTCCGCTCTTTTTTATGAATCTGTCTTTATCCGATCCGGAATATATTTCTGTCTGACGGCGGCAAAAGCCGGACGGAAGGATTTTTCCGGATCAGTCTGTATGATCGAATAGGATCAGTCTGTGCCGGATGCAGCCGGCCCGCGCAGAGTGCGGTCAGTCTGTGCTGAGTACGGCTCCCGTATTGGCGGAGGTTACGAGCTTCGCATAGCGGGCGAGATAGCCGGTTTTTACTTTCGGTTCCGGCTTGACGTACGCTGCTTTACGGGCTTCGATCTCTTCATCGGAGAGCTGTACTTCGAGCACTCTGTTCGGAATGTCGATATGAATGATATCTCCGTCTCTGATCAGCCCGATCAGACCGCCGGCCATGGCTTCAGGGGAAACGTGGCCGATGGAGGCGCCTCTGGAAGCGCCGGAAAATCTGCCGTCCGTGATGAGAGCGACGTCCTTGTCGAGTCCCATGCCTGCGATGGAAGAAGTCGGGGAGAGCATCTCGCGCATACCCGGGCCGCCCTTCGGACCTTCGTAACGGATAACGATGATATCTCCTTTTTTGATCTTCTTGCCCCAGATCGCAGCGGAAGCTTCTTCTTCGGAATTGAAGACGACAGCCGGACCGCTGTGTTCGAGCATTTCCGGTGCGACGGCGGATTCCTTGACGACAGCCCCCAGAGGAGCGAGATTTCCGCGCAGAATAGCCAGACCTCCGCGGTTGCGGTACGGATCATCGATCGGACGGATGACGCTGTAGTCGAGAACCGGACATGACGCGATATTTTCTCCGACTGTTTTGCCCGTGACGGTGAGACAGTCTGTGTGGAGGAGATTTTTCTTTGTCAGTTCGTTCATCATGGCAGGAATACCGCCTGCGCGGCCGAGATCCTCCATGTGATGGTATCCGCTCGGGCTGAGCTTTGTCAGATTCGGCGTCTTTTCGCTGACGGCGTCGAAGAGATCGAGATTCAGTTCGATGCCGGCTTCATGAGCGATCGCCGGAAGATGAAGGACGGTATTGGTCGATCCGGCCATGGCCATATCGACGGTGATGGCATTTTCGAAAGCTTCCTTTGTCAGAATATCGCGCGGACGGATGTCTCTGCGCAGCAGCTCCATCACCTGCATGCCGGCTCTCTTGGCGAGGCGGATTCTCTGGCCGCTGTCGCAGAGCGCCGTTCCGTTGTAAGGAAGGCCCATGCCGAGAACCTCTGTCAGGGAATTCATGCTGTTGGCCGTAAAGAGGCCGGAGCAGGAACCGCAGCCCGGACAGCAGTTTTCGGCTACCGTCTCCAGGCGGTCTTCGCCGATATCTCCGTTTTTGAAAGCGCCGACGCTCTCCATGATGCTGTTGAAATCGAGAACATCGCCGTCCAGGGAACCGGCGCGCATCGGACCGCCGGAAACGACGACGGCCGGAATATTCAGACGTGCGGCAGCCATCAGCATGCCCGGAACGATTTTATCGCAGTTAGGGATAAGAACGAGACCGTCCAGAGCGTGGCCTCTGGCCATGGCTTCGATGGAATCACAGATCAGCTCGCGGCTGGCCAGCGGGAACTTCATCCCCTCGTGTCCCATGGCGATTCCGTCACAGATGCCGATTGCCGGAAATTCCAGCGGCGTGCCGCCTGCCAGAAGAACACCTCTCTTTGCTGCCTGCGCTACGCGGTCGAGCAGAAGATGGCCCGGAATCAGCTCATTCTGAGCGTTGACGATGCCGATGAGAGGACGGTCGATTTCTTCTCTCACATATCCCATTCCGTAAAAGAGGGAACGCACCGGCGCTCCGCCGGGACCCTGTTTGATTTTGTCACTGTTCATGTGTCTACATCCTTTCTGCTGTAATATATATTTAATAATGTATGTCCAGAGCTGTATTCCGGACGTTTCAACGCGTCCGGCCGTCTGAGATGAGATAATTGTTAGAGAGTATTTTACACTACCGAGTTGCAATGTTCAATATTCCTGAGATATAATTTACTGTGAAACCCCGTGAATAAAGCATGAAAGTCCGGTACGGGGAAAGGAGGTGAGGAGCATGGCGAACGAAAAATACCGGGACGACGCCGAAACGGATATCAATGCGGTTTCCGAAGCATTTTCGGAAGAGCTCACCGATCTGCTGAAGCAGAAAAAATATGCGGAAGTGCGCGGCAGGCTGGCGGAGACAAATGCGGTGGATATCGCGGAGGCGCTGGAAAATATCAACGAGGAACTCGGACTGGATATGACGATTCTCACATTCCGGCTTCTGCCGAAAGATTCTTCGGTGGAAGTTTTCGCTTATCTGGACGAGGAGGAACAGGTCTCCATCATCAACGGCATTACCCAGCACGAGATCGATTATATTATCGATGAGCTGGCGTTCGACGATATGATCGACCTGCTTGAGGAGCTTCCTGCCAACCTCGTGGACAAGATTCTCCTCAAAACGTCCAGGGAGGAGCGCAAGCTCATTAATACCTTCCTCAATTATCCGGAGAACAGCGCGGGAAGCCTGATGACCATCGATTATATCGATTTCAGGGAAAACAGCACCGCTGCACAGGCGCTCCGCCATATCAAGGATGTGGGACTGGATTCCGAGACGATTTACACCGCCTACGTCATGGACGAAAAACGGAAGCTGAAGGGCGTCGTATCGCTGCGCGCTCTGGTGCTGGCGGATGACGATACGCTCGTCGGCGATATCATGCATACCGACGTCGTGTCCGTCACCGTGACGACAGATCAGGAGATGGTATCGAACATGTTCAAGCGCTACGGTCTCCTGGCTCTCCCTGTGGTCGACAGGGAGGGAAGACTGGTGGGAATCATCACGGTGGATGATATCTTTGAAATTATCGAGGATGAGACGACGGAAGACATGCACCTCATGGCCGGCGTCACGGGTACCGGCGATGACGAGTATTTCGACATGAGTGTTTTCCGGCACGTGAGGACCAGGCTTCCGTGGCTGTTTATTCTCATGTGTTCCTATATGATCACCGGAGGCATCATCGAACGTTTTGAGGGCATGCTCTCCAGTGTCATATGTCTGGTCTCATATATGCCTATGCTCATGGGCACAGGAGGAAACTCCGGATCTCAGTCGGCGACGCTCATCATACGCGGTCTGTCGACAGGAGAGATCGAACTGCGTGATTTCCCCCGGGTGGCCTGGAAAGAATTCCGGATCAGCTTCTGTATCGGAGTGCTTCTTTCTCTGCTGAATTTCCTGAGGGTTATCTTTATAGATCACAACAGTGTGATCGTCGCGGTCACTATCTGTGTCACGATGCTCGTCATCGTGGTCGCAGCCAAGACGATCGGCGGGCTTCTGCCTATGGCGGCAAAAGCTGTCGGCATCGACCCGGCTCTCATGGCGGGCCCTGTCGTATCGTCGCTTACCGATATGTTTTCCCTGGCGATTTACTTTGTTTTCGCTTCCGCTTTTCTCGGTCTCTGAGGAGAGGCTTTCCTGTTCTCCGAGGGCGGAATCGGAGCCGAAGCTGCGGAACCTGCGGACGCGGCTGAATATTCTGCCGCCGGGCCGCCGTTTTCCGCGGCTGAGATGAAACATGATTAAAAAACGGAAAAATGTGAGATACTTCCTGATATATATCAGAGATGTGCCGCCGCCGCGGTGCGGCGCGGAGAAAGACCGCGGATGCCCGGACGGCATGGCGGCACGGTATGAGAGATCAGGAGGAAATATGATGCAGGTAAAAAAAGGAGACATTTTTTTCGCGGATCTGAGTCCTGTGGTCGGATCCGAACAGGGAGGCGTACGTCCGGTGCTCGTCGTACAGAATGATGTGGGAAACAGATTTTCTCCCACTGTCATCGTGGCGGCGGTCACATCACAGCTCAACAAGGCGAAGCTGCCGACTCACGTCCCGATTCATGCGGACAGAAACGGCCTCAGCCGGGATTCGGTAGTGCTGCTCGAACAGCTGAGAACCATCGATAAGAGAAGACTGAGAGAACATATCGGCACAGTGGACAGTGAAGTCATCGGCGTAGTGGACGATGCGCTCAGTGTAAGTCTCGGAATTACGGAAAGAAACCGCAGACTGCACTGAGGAAGTTAGAACAGAAAGAAAAAATGAGGGAGACAGCAGTATGAAATTTTCAGAATTTCTGAAAGGCAGTAAAAAGCTTATACTCACGGTTGCGGTTCTGGTCGCGGTCGTCGCGGGAGCTGTTGCCGTTACAGCGGCTACGGCGGAACCGGGAAGCGATTCCGATCCGGTGGTGACGAAGAGTTATGTCGACAGTGCGATCGCTGACGCGCTGTCGGGTATCGGCACGGGATCCGGCACATCGACAGGCTCGTATGAGGTCGTACATGTTGAGGCGGGCAAGGATGTCATCGCCACCGGTTCGACCGAGATGATTCTGCGTTCCGGCTCGGCAAAGGCGGTCACCAACGGTACGGACGGTGTTTCGGATATGACGAGCGGAATCGATCTGCAGAAAAATTACACGATTCACGCCAATCATCTCCTGCTCGTGCCGAGAGACGACGGAAGAGGCATTCATACGCAGACGGAATGTTATCTCATGATCCGCGGACCTTATGTCATACAGTAATGCAGAGCGGACGGGGTGTAAGTCATGAGATTTTTTAAATCCGGATACAGAAGAAAACTGACGGCAGCCGCAGCGGCGGTTCTGGTTCTCGCCGCTTCGCTCTCGCCCGCCTTTGCGGGCGAGGGCGGTCAGGGGACGGCGATCTATCAGAATACGATGGATATCACCGGCGGCGCGACCTATACAGATATGATGTCGGAAAATTCCTACGGCATTCAGCACAGTTATTCCTTTACTTCGACGCCGGGAGACGTGACGAGGCCGATCGTTCTGGCATGTGACACGATCTACGGTGCGATGAACATCAACAGTATCGTCAGCTATGCGCAGCAGCTGGGCTACAATGTGGTGGCGGCGATGAATTCCGACTTTTTCTCGATGACTACCGGCGTGCCTCTCGGCATTGTCGTCGAGGACGGCATCTATAAGTGCAGTCCGGAGGGGTACAATTCCGTGATATTCGATGATCAGGGACATGCCTCTGTCGTCAGCGACACGGCGGTCCAGATCACGATGACAAACCGCGGAGGCGGCTCCGGAAACAATGCCGGAAAATATCTGACACTGACGCATTTCAACAAGATGCGCCAGAACGGAGCGGGGCTTTACCTGTTTGACGAGCATTTTTCGACGGTATCCACCAGGACATCTTCGGAGGGATGGGCGGTGAAGTTTAAAATACTGCAGGGAGAGATGAAGACGAAGGGCACTGTGACACTTCAGGTAACGGAAGTGTACGAGGGCTCATCTCCGATGACCATCGGTGAAGGCTATATGGTGCTGACAGCCGATGACACATCCGGTCTCGACTGGCAGTTTCAGAAATTCAGCGTCGGAGATACGGTGACGCTGGAAACTTCCTGCTACGGCAATACGACGCTCGAAAACGCCGTCTGGGCGACAGGAGCGGGCGACATTCTCGTACAGAACGGACAGATGACATCCTCCGCCGGCTGGGACAGTGCGCTGGCCGCGAAAAATCCGCGGAGTGCTCTGGGCATCAGGGCGGACGGAACGGTCGTCTATTATGAAATAGACGGAAGACAGTCCGGCTATTCCAACGGGCTGTCCATGACACAGCTGGCACAGGAGCTGATCGACCGCGGATGCGTGACGGCCGTCAACTTTGACGGCGGCGGCTCTTCGGCTGTGGCGGCGAAGCTGCCGGGAAGCGTATCGACGGAGGTTCTGACCTCCCCTTCGGACGGAGCGCTGCGCAAGTGTGCGACCTATATTCTTCTGGTGACAGAGGCGGCGTCCGACGGACAGCCTGACACGCTGGCTCTGGAGCAGGCCGGAACCGTTCTTTATCAGGGAATGTCCATGGAACTCAGCTATACGGCTGTTGACAAGAGCGGAACAAAGACTGCGGCTCCGGCCGACGTGACGGCTTCGGTGACCGGCGGTTACGGAACGGTCAGCGGCAATACATACAACGCCGGATGGGCGCCGGGAATGACGACAATTTCCCTGAATTCGGCTTCCACGGGAGCTTCGGGAGATTCCTCCGTCTATGTGGTCAACCGCCTGAGTGACATAACGGTGAAGGCGAAGGGACAGGAAGTATCGGCTCTGAATCTCGAAAAGGGAGAACAGGTTCAGTTTTCACAGACGGCTGTCTATCACGGAAAGGATGTCGTCATCGGCCAGAGCAGCTTCCAGTATACTCTGAGCGGAGATGATATCGGCACGATCTCCGATACGGGTCTGCTGACAGTCCGTGAAGACGCCTCCGGCACGGCGGTACTCACCATCGCTTCCGGCGGCGTCGTAAAGACGGTTACACTTACAGTAAACGGAATTTTCTCCGATATCGGCGGACACTGGGCGGAAGACTACATTACGGAAATGTACGAAAAAGGCATCGTCACCGGTGTGGATGAGCAGCATTTCCGTCCGGGCGATAATATCAGAAGAGCGGACTTCATGCTCATGCTGTACCGTGCGTCCGGTTCTCCTGCGGTGAGCGGAGACGGCGGATTTGCCGACGTGGCGGATGACGCATATTATGCGGAAGCGGTAAAATGGGCGAAGTCGCTCGGCATCGCACAGGGCGACGGGACGAATTTCCGTCCGTCCGACAATATGACGAGGGAGGATGCTTTTACCTTCCTGTATCGTTATCTGGAAGAAAAGGGTGTGTCTCTGACAGCCGGAACGGAAGAGACTCTGGCGGGCTTTTCTGATGCGGACAGCATTTCAGAGTACGCACTGGAATCGACAGCGGCGTTTGCCGCGTCGGGAATCGTGGACGGCTACGGCGGACAGATCAATCCGCAGGGACTGCTGACGAGAGCCGAAATGTGCAAAATTCTCAGCCTGGCGCTGTCCTTCGGAGAGCTTCAGGGCTGACACCGGACTGTACGGAACGCTGATGCAGCGGCGGCTGTGATGCGGAGTACAGAAAAGTATGAAAACAGGGATTCGGACTTCCGCGGACTGTACCGGTGCAGTCCGCGGAAAACGGTTATTGGCGGACAGCCGGAAAAACAGACGTGAAATTGCCGGACTGTCCGTATCCGAAGAGGAAAAAGTTTATGTCACAAAAGTCACAGAATAAGGAAAGTCAGGTGAAGGCCATCAGTTTTGTGATGGTGATCACGCTGATCGGAAAGCTGCTGGGACTGTATCGCGACCGTCTCCTGGCGGTTACATACGGCACGGGAATGTTTGCGAATGCCTTTTCCACGGCGAGCAGGATTCCGCGCGTTTTTTTTGACGTCCTTTTCGCATCGGCCATCGCGGCCAGCTTCATCCCGGTTTACAGCGAGTACCGGGAGAAAAAAGGACGTGAGGAGGCGGAGAGATTTGCGGGAAATTTTATCACTGTCATCGGCTTTCTGACGCTGATTCTGTCAGCGGCGGGAATTTTTTTCGCCGATCAGATGGTGACGCTGTTTGCACCGGATTACGACGAACAGACGGCAAAGCTGTGCGCCTCTCTGACGGCGATTGTCTTTCCGACGGCTTTCTTTACCGGAATCGCTTATTCTTTTGTCGGTATTCTGCAGGCGTCCGGCGAGTTTAATGTTCCGGCGCTGATCAGCGCCGTTTCAAATGTCATCATTATCGCATATTATCTGTTTCTGAACGACCGTTTCGGCGTCTACGGACTGGCGGTCGCTTTTCTCGCGGGATGGGCGATGCAGATGTTCTTTCAGATTCCGTCCCTGAAAAAAAGGGGATTTTCCTACAGGCCGAGTCTGAGCTTCCGGAGTGAGGGGATCAGAAAGGTTCTGAAACTCATGATACCCGTCATGGTCAGCACATGGGTGCAGCCTATCGTCCTCATGATCAATTCACGATATGCTTCCGGGCTTTACGGGGGAAGCGGCGTGACGGTCATCGATTACAGCACGAATCTGTACCTGACGATTGCGGGAGTTTTTGTTCTGTCGGTGACAAATGTCATCTTTCCGAAGCTGTCGCAGCTGTCCGCTTCCGGCGATGAAGAGGGGATTACGGAGACGGTGAGAACGACGACTCACTCTTCGCTCTTTTTTATCATTCCGATGATGCTCGGTATGATGGCGCTTTCTCACCCGCTGATCGATCTCATCTACGGCGGCGGAGAATTCGGCGCCGGGGATACGGAGCGAACGGCGCAGGCGATGTTTTTCACCTCTCTGGGCATGGTAGGCTATGCGCTGCAGAATATTCTCTGCCGTGTCTATTATGCGCGCCAGGACGGAAGGACGCCGCTGATCGCGGGAGCGGTCTCTTTAGCGGCAGACATCGTCTTCTGCGAACTGCTGGTGGAGCCGATGGGCGTATCCGGACTGGCTCTGGCATCGGCGCTCGCCTCGACGATTTACGCCGCAGCGCTGATCGTTCCGCTTCAGCGTTCCGGAAGCCGTTTTATAACGAAAAAATTCTGCGCCGACATGCTGAAAACGGCAGTCTGCGCATGTATAATGGCAGCAGCCGTGTACGGACTCGCGGATCTCATGCGGGGAATTCTGCCGGGGATCGCGGGCAAGATAGCCGTGCTGATTCTTCCGACGGCTGCGGGTGTGCTCATTTTCTTTGCGGCGGCGGCTCTGCTGCGGCTGGACGAAGTGGAATACATCAGGAATTTCATCAGAAAAATATTGAAGAGGGGTTGAGGTGATGATCTCTATTTTGAAAAACAGCCTGATATACCGTTTCTTTGCGGTCATATACGGCTGGTTCAGCGCGCAGTGGATGAAAAGCAGGATCATCCGCGCGTTTATCGATACGAAGGATGCGCAGGAGGTCTCTCACAGCAGCATATTTTACGGGCCGGGACACCGGCTGAGAGAACTCATATCGCGGATTTATGAGAAACTGCATCTGAGACGGATTTTTACCGGAAGTATTTTCGCCAATCCGTATGTCTGGTGCTTTCTGGCGGCGGTGCTGGCGCCTCTGGTGCCGACGATGCTCCTTCTGGGAATCGTGCTGCTGTCCTGTGTGTCGTCGATTCTGAGCGCGGCGGCGGACAGGCAGAAGACGCTGCTCTGTTCACCGGTAAACAGGTATGTCATCCTGTTCGCGGTTCTTTATATCATCGCGACCGTCACATCGGTGACACTGACGGGAAGTCTTTATGTGGGACTCATGACGACAGTCTTCGTGCTGTCGGCGCTGACGGTGGAAAACGCGGTGACGACGAAAAAGGGACTGGATATACTGGTCACCGCTATGGTGCTGGCCGGAGTGCTCGTCTCGCTCTACGGATTTTATCAGTATCTCTTCGGAGCGGCCGGTTCTGCGTCGTGGACGGATGACGACATGTTTTCCTCGATTTCCACGCGTGTATATTCGACACTTCAGAATCCGAACGTGCTCTCGGAATACCTGCTGCTCGTCATTCCGCTGTCGGCAGCCTGCCTGTTTACGGCGGAAGGATTTCTGAAAAAGTTTTTTTTCCTGTGTACGACGGGAATTATGTGTGTCTGCATGATCCTGACCTTTTCCAGAGCGGGATGGCTGGGCCTCATCTTTGCGGCGGCGGTCTTTCTCATTCTCATCGACAGGAGATACCTGCTGCTGTTTCTCGCAGCCGCTGTCGTCGTTCTTGCGGCGGCGCCGGATGTGATCATCAGCCGCTTTACGAGTATCGGAGACATGTCGGACGGCTCCACCTCCTACCGGGTGGCCATCTGGATGGGAACGATCAATATGCTTAAGGATTACTGGATCTGCGGCATCGGTCCGGGTACGGATGCGTTCAATCTCATCTATCCGAGCTACAGCTATAACAGCGCCGTGGCGCAGCATTCCCACAATCTGTTCCTGCAGATCATGAGCGACGCCGGCATATGCGGCCTGATCGTCTTTATCCTTCTCCTCATCGTATTCATCCGTGCGCTCTGCTCGGCGATTTCGAAGGAGAAAAACAGAAAGAGCAGGATTTTTCAGATTTCCGCTCTGGCGAGTGTCGGCGGATTCATGGTACAGAGTATGGCGGACTATTCTTTCTACAATTACAGGGTAATGTACCTGTTCTGGGTGTTCATCGGCCTGAGCGCTCTGTTTATCAGGCGCAGCAGTCTGGCCGGAGAGGAGAAAAAATGATCCGTGTTCTCAATATCATCAGTGATACAAATCTCGGCGGCGCCGGAAGAGTGCTGCTGAATTATGCGAAATACCGGGACCGCCTGCGTTTTGAAATGTCAGTCGTCCTTCCGCGGGGAAGCGTCCTGAAAGAACCTCTGGAATCGATGGACGTGCCTGTATATGAAATCGACGGCATGGCGGACCGCTCTTTCGACAGAGCCGCCGTGGGAAAGCTGAAGGAGCTGATAAAAAGAGACGATCCGGATATCGTTCATACGCACGGCTCCCTTTCGGGACGGATCGCGGCAAAGGCCTGCGGCAGAAGGATCGTCTATACGCGTCACTGCGCCTTCCCTGTAAAGAGCTATATGAAACACGGCCCGGGAAGATGGGCGAACCGGCTTTTTAACATGCATTATGCCGACCGTGTCATCGCCGTGGGAGAATCGACAAAGAAAAATCTCATGGAGAGCGGGATTCCGGAAAAATATATCGATACGATGATGAACGGCTCCGGAAAGATAACGCTGCCTCCCACGGAGGAGAGAAGGAAGCTGCGGCGTCAGTACGGATTTTCCGACGGCGACTTTGTCATGGGCATCATGGCCAGAATCGAAGTGTACAAGGGACATGACGACATTCTGGATGCTCTGCGTCTGCTGCTTGCGGAAGGGCTGCCGGTAAAGCTGATCATAGCCGGAACGGGCTCATACGAAGACGAACTGAAGAAAAAGGCGGCGGAGTTTCCGCCGGGAACGGTGGTCTTTGCCGGATTTGTACGCGATATTTCCGGAATTCTCGCCGTGATGGATGTGCAGGTCAACGCCTCCTATGAGAGTGAGACGTCGAGTCTTTCCGTCATCGAAGGAATGAGCGCGGGTATTCCGTCGGCAGTCAGTGACTGCGGCGGAAATCCGGATCTCGTCACGGACGGTGTAAACGGCTTCGTTTTCCCCGTGCACGGCAGCGCGGCGCTGGCGGCGGGCATACGCAGAATGGCGCAGGATCCGGATTTCCGCAGCCGCCTGAGAGAAGGCTCGCTGCGCGTCTATGAGGAGCGCTTTACAGGAAAAAAATTCGCGGAAAACGTGGAAGCCGTCTATGAAAAGCTTCTGCGCTGAGCGGCGGAAAGACGGAAAGCCCGGCGGGGAAGCGGACAACCGGCTGCGTCATCCGCAGAGCGGAAGTGAATCAGGAAAAGGGAAACAGAAATGGGAAAAAAATCAGAATTTAAAATATCGTTTAATCTGTTCGATATTATCATCATCATCGTCGTTATCGCTCTGGCTGCGGGATTTGCCGTTTTCCAGATGAGAAGCGGATCTTCCGGCAGTCAGGCAGGAATGAAGACCGTTCAGTATCAGGTGGAGATTACCGGACTGACGGCAGGAACGGGCGAAATGATCCGCGAAGGGGACAAGATCGTGGATAAAGTAAAGAAAAACGGCATGGGAACGGTCGTATCGTCGGAATTTTATCCGATGACAAAAGAAGTTGTAGACCTGGAGACGGGAAATACGCTGTATAACGAAGTTCCGGACGAATATTCCGCTCTGATTACCATCGAAGCGGAATGCACAGATACGGAGTCCGCTCTGACGACTGACGGCGGCTTTGTCGTACGGGCCGGAGAGGACGCGAGTATTATCGGACCGGGATACAGCGGCGGCGGATTTATTGTGAATGTCATGCGGGGTGAAGGCGATGAGTAGAAAAGTACTGGATGAAAAGGGACGCCTGTTCGGCGTGATCAATATCGTGGATGTGATCGTCATCATTTTAGCGATCGTTCTCATATGCGGAATTTATGTGAAATTCGGACGGGACGAGCGCACGGGCGCCGCCTCTTCCGGCAGCATGCAGACGGTGACCTATCAGATGGAGATTAAATCTGTCCGCAGCGGCATCGCGGATAATCTGCGGGAAGGCGACAAGATCTACGATAAGGAAAATGACGTACAGCTGGGCACGATTACAGACGTTCAGGTGACAGACGCACGCCGCAGTGAGGCGCTTGCCGACGGAACGATTGTGGAAGGCACAGTGCAGGGACGCTACGATGTGACGCTGACGATCGAAGGTTCTGCGCAGATCATCGACGGCCGCCACTACATCGGCCGGTCGGACGAGATCAGTGTCAACAGCGACAAGCAGTCCTATACGAAGTACTGTGAATTTACGGGAACGGTTATCAGTATCGGACAGTAGCGCGGAAAAGCGGGAAAAGGAACGGACGGGCAGAATGAAGCGGAAAATACTCATGATCACGATGTCTCTGGGGATCGGCGGCGCGGAGACTCATATCGTGGAATTATCAAAGGAACTGAAGCGGCGCGGCTATGACATTATCGTAGCGTCAAACGGAGGAATCTATGTGGATGAGATAAAGAGATGCGGAATACGGCATGAGGAAATGCCGATGAACAGCAGAGATACGTCTTCCATGCTTCGCTCCTACCGCCTGCTTAAGAAACTGATTCTGGCGGAAAAACCGGATCTCGTCCACGCTCATGCGAGAATCCCGGCCTTTATCGCCGGACTCGTTCGAAAATCCGTGGATTTTCCTTTTGTGACGTCGGCGCACGGCGTATTTGACACGACAGGCATTCTGAAGTATGTGTCAAACTGGGGAGACAGGACGATCGCCGTATCGGAGGACATAAGGACGTATCTCCGGGAAAAATATCATGTTCCGAGCCAGAATATAAAGGTGACGATCAACGGCATCGACACTGAAAAATTTTCGCCGGATGCTGCGGCGGACAAGACCGCGGAGGAATGGAAGCTTGACCGTACCTGCCCCGTTATCTGTCATGTCAGCCGTCTTGACGACGAAACCTCCCGCTTTGCACATCAGCTGATCGGATCGATGCCGCAGATCTGCTCCGCAGTTCCCGGCACGCAGCTTATCATCACCGGGGGAGGTACACAGGAGGAGCGGCTTCGGAAATTCGCATCGGAGACGAACAGTGCCCTCGGCCGCAGAGCGGTCATCATGACGGGCCCGCGTACCGACGTCAATGAAATCGTCGCTCTGTGCGACGTCTTCGTGGGCGTATCGAGAACGGCTCTGGAAGCCATGGCGTGCGAGAAACCGGTCATACTTGCCGGAGAGGCGGGCTATATGGGCATTTTCAGCCGCGAAAAGCTGGATGAAGCCAGAGCGGATAACTTCTGCTGCAGAAGCCGCGGCCATTCCGACTCGGATGATCTGGCGTCAGATATCGTTTTCTGCCTGCAAAACTGCGGGTCAGAGCAGATGAAAGAACTCTGCAGGTTTGAACGCGAAGTGATCCAAAGAGAATATTCCGTGGGAAAAATGACGGATGACTGTATCGAAGTCTACGATAAAGCCGTACAGAAGCCGTATCATATCGTGATGAGCGGTTATTACGGATTCTCCAATGCAGGCGATGAGGCGATTCTCAATGCGATTCACCGAAATCTGATGAAGCTGCCGGAAAATCTTCAGGTAAAGGTGCTGATTTCCAATCCGGAGGAGGCAAAAAAGATTTACGATTTCGATATGGTCGACCGGTTTCACATCTTCCGCCTTCTTCGGGCGATTCACAGCTGTGATCTGCTGATCTCCGGCGGCGGAAGTCTTCTGCAGGACAGGACGTCCACGAAATCCATCATGTATTATCTGACGGTCATGAATCTGGCAAAATTCATGAAGAAAAAGGTCATGCTCTATGCGAACGGAATCGGACCGGTGATCAAGCCGGCAAACCGCCGGCGCGTATGCGCCGCTGTCAGCAGAGCGGATCTGATCACTCTCAGAGACGAAAATTCCGTAGAGGAGCTGCGAAACATGGGCGTGAACAGAGATGACATGTATGTGACGGCAGATCCTGTCTTTACATTTGACTGCCTTTCCGGAGAACGGGCGGGAAATCTGCTGAAAAAAGAGGGAATACCGGATGACCGGCCTTTCGTGGGAGTTTCTCTGCGCAGCTGGTACAATCTTCCGGGCTTTGCGGATAAGATCGCGGTGATCTGCGATGAGATTTACCGCCGTTATGACCGGAATATCGTTTTCATCGTCATGCAGACGCCGAATGATATAAAAATAAGCCGGCAGGTGCAGGAAAGGATGGAATCCCCTTCCTATATTCTGCCGAACCGTTACAGCACCGACGAAATCATGGGTATGGTGGGCTGTGCCGATTTCGTCGTCTGCATGCGGCTTCACACGCTCATCTTCGCGGCTCACATGCAGGTTCCGACGCTGGGACTGGTCTACGACCCGAAGGTTAAGCATCATCTGAAGTCGCTGGGCATGCCGTCCATGGGCGACGTGGAGACTCTCGATACGGATGAAGCTCTTCAGTGCGTGGAGGATATGGTCAGAAACAGAGAACATTATGCCCGCATCCTGAGTGAAAAATCAGAGGAGCTGCGCAGACTGGCCTGCAGAAACGAGGAGCTGCTCACGGAACTGGTAGACAGCGAGCTGGCCGCGCGGAAAGAGTGAGGATACGCCGGCTCCGGATGAGCGAGGATACGGCAGACCGGATAAGCAAAGAATTGCCGGCCCGGACGGGTAAGGATACGCCGGTCCGGGCAGAGCCGAAAAGAACGCCGAAACGCTGCCGTCATGCCGTATCCTGTTGCAATTTGCTGTTCCTTTCTGTAAAATTGAAATATATTTTTCAGCCCGTTTCGGGCGCAGAAAACTTCCGTCTATTAGAGATATTCAGGAAAAAGGAGGCTTGACGGCAGTGCTTCTTTGCAATATACTCGCGACAGACAGACAGACAGACAGACAGACAGATAGACAGACAGAATAAGTCTGTCCTTTTTTGCTGCTCAAAATTTAAGATTCCTGTGTTAAAAGGCGTGTTTCGTCTGCGGTTTTTCCGCGGGCGTGATACGCCTTTTTTGCGTATGTCAGAATTTCAGAATTGCGGAAAACCTCTAAAAGCTGCACGACGAATTGAAGGGCAGACGCTACCGGACGCCGCCCTGCCACCGCTTTATGATTTACGACCCGAAGAAGCGGGAAATACAAGCTCTGTCTTTGGTGTACGGAAACTCTGTACTGACAAAAGCCCCGAAAAGAGGGGAAGCGGATATTGTGGAAGAAAATCTCTCGATAGAATAAA
>CALXIZ010000054.1 GCA_944388495.1 uncultured Clostridia bacterium
AGTGAAATATTACTGTACGGTTACGGAATCGTATGTCTGAGCATGCTCGTTTTTAATATCGTCTATAATATCATACTGAAGGGCAGCGATGTGCGGATGGAGAGGAAAGTTCAACACTATGAAGCGGCAGCGCTGATACAGGTGCAGAGAATCCGCAGAGGACAGGATGTAGACAGAAGATATCTTTCCATGCTGCGCTACCGGCTTTCGCGCGTAAAAAATCTGATGGCTTTTGACCGCGTCATGGATCAGATCGATGATGAGGGGGATCAGGCGGAAAAGAAGTACTGGCAGACGATACAGGATGTCCTCCTGCAGCTGGCCATTTTGTATCAGCGCCGGGAAAATCTGCAGGCGGCATATTTCGCCTACTTCATCAGCCGCTATGAAAAAAAACATCCCGTTCCGCGCGAGAGAGAGGATGAACTGCAGCGTTTTATGCTGGAGTGTGTGAAGAAAAAGAGCTTTTACTGTCAGCTCAATGCGCTGCAGGCGCTGTATGCTTTCGGAGATGTCGATTATGTGACAGAGGCCGTCGGAATACAGGACACCACACAGGTTTTCTACAACGAAAAAATTCTGACGGAAGGGCTTCTGAGCTTTTCAGGAGACCATGACGAACTGATCCGGCGTCTGTGGGAGAATTTTGATACTTATTCGGAACGGACAAAGCTATCGATACTCAATTATATCCGCTTCAAAACAGGTGACTACTGTGAGGAGATGTTTGATATTCTGACATCGGAGTCGACGGACAAGGAGCTGCGCTTCTCTGCCATACGTTATTTCGGCAGATATCTTTATGAACCGGCGCGGCCGGTGCTGATCGGCTTTACCTCGGATACGGATCAGACGAAATGGGAATATGCGGCGATCAGCGCCACAGCGCTTGCTATTTATCACGGGGAAGATGTGATAAATTGTCTGACGGAAGCTATGAAGAGCCCGAACTGGTATATACGCTATAATGCCTCTGTCAGTCTGGAAGCTCAGCAGCTGGAATACAGCGATCTCATCGATGTGGTGGGCGGAGACGACAGATATGCCAGAGAGATGGTTATGTACCGTCTCGAGTCGAGGAGTATCAGAGAAGAAGCCGGCCGGATGAAGAAGGCTGCGGAAGCGGAGGAGCAGGCAAAAGCAGAGGAAGCGGGGAGAGAGGTGAAAGAAAAATGAGAGATTACATGCAGATATTTTTCGACTTTGTCGGCATTTTCTTTATCATATATATGATAGGGTATGCTACCTTTCTCTTTCTTTCCGTCACGATCGGTTCGTCGGCCCTGTACGGGGCAAAGCGCCGGAATGCTTTGAAAAATGAGCTTTCCAACGATTATTACGTTCCGGTATCTGTCATCATTCCGGCGTATAATGAGGCGGTTACGATTGAGTCCACGATACGCTCCCTGCTGGCGCTCGATTACCGGCTTTATGAGATCATCGTGGTGGATGACGGTTCGACGGATGACACCGCGGCGGTGGTGAGGGAGGTTTTTCAGATGCATCCTGTTCACAGGCCGGTTCAGAGAAGAATAAAATGTCAGCCTGTGGAGGGGATTTTTGAAAGTCATGCTTTCAAAGTACCGATCACGCTCGTCAGCAAGAAAAACGGCGGTAAGGCGGATGCGCTCAATATGGGCATCAACGCGTCGAAATATCCGTATTTTCTCTGTCTCGACGCCGATTCTATCCTTCAGCACGATTCACTGGAGAAAATCGTCCGTCCTGTTCTGGAGGACGACAATGTGGTGGCCGTGGGAGGAACTGTCCGTCCGAGCAACGGAGCGGAGATCGAAGACGGAAAAGTGATCCGCTACCGCATGCCGAGCAGGATTCTCGCCTGCATGCAGGTACTCGAATACGACCGTTCTTTCCTCGCGGCGCGGATCATGTTTGACAAATATAACGGAAATATCATCATTTCCGGGGCGTTCGGCCTGTTTAAAAAGAGCGTGGTCATCGATGCCGGAGGCTATGAGACAGATACGATGGGGGAGGACATGGAGCTGGTGGTAAAGCTTCACGTCTTCTGCCGGGAAAATCAGAAACCGTACCTCATACGTTATGCGACGGATGCCGTCTGCTGGACGCAGGTACCGGAGAAGCTGAACGATCTCAGAAAACAGAGACGGCGCTGGCACATCGGTCTGTTTCAGAGTATGACTCGTCACCGTGAGATTCTGATGAATCCGAAATACGGAATGGTCAGCTTTGTATCCTACCTTTACTATCTGATTTATGAGCTTCTTTCGCCGTATATCGAGGTTTTCGGCGTGCTGACGATGGTACTGGCATCCTTCCTGGATTTTCTGAATGTACCGTTTATGCTGCTGTTCCTCGGAATTTATGTGGTATATTCGGCGATTCTGTCTCTGACGGCGTTTTTTGCCCGTATCTATACGATAGATCTGAAGCTGACATTTTCCGACTTTCTGAAGGCGATCGGTCTGTGCGCCATGGAGGTCTCCTTCCTGCGCTTTGTGCTGGCATGGGTTCGCATGACGGCGCTGACGAAATATAAGAAAAAGAGAAAGGACTGGGGCGAAATCGAGCGCACAAAGATCAATTACCGATAGAGAATGTTTCTGCGGATACAGCGTTCCGGCCCGCTCCGGTCTGCTGTGAAGAGCGGAAACGGAAACAGGAGAAAGACAGTGGCAAAGTCGCTTATTTATGTGGCGGGCAATCCGTCGCTTTATCCGATCGAATATTATAACAGTGCGGCGAAGGAATATCAGGGAGTGATCCCGAAGCTTCTGCAGCAGTTTTCTGAAGAATACGGATATGAGATTGAATATTACAAACCCGGTGCAAAAGACGAACGGGATCAGCTGGCAGTCAGCCGTCAGGTTGACGTCATCTCCGGCTGTACGGATGAGGAGGAATTCCAGAACGTTTCAGATCAGGAGGTCGTTCTGTTTTCCGCGGAGGAACACGGGGAGACTGTGACGTATCAGCTGCTCGTGTCGAGTTCCGCTCCGGCGGAGTTTCAGACGGAGTTCCGGCAGTTTTTTTCACAGCTGTCTCAGGCTGAAAAGACAGGGCTGGTCATGGAAGTTCAGGAAGAACAGAATACGGGCTTTCTGCAGGGGCTTTCCGGCAATATGGTCGGATTTTCCGCCGCGCTGATCGCTCTTCTCGTCGTGCTTCTTTTCTTCATAAAAAGAATAAGGAAGCAGCTGAAAGTCTATGAGGCCGGAAGGACGAAGGACAGTCTGACCGGAGTCAGCAATGCGGATTATTTTGATCAGCAGTTTAAGGAGCGTGTCAACAGCAGAAACCGCATCCTGTACAGCATCTGCTGCTTTTATATCGACATCGACCGCATGGCGAGAGTTATCGGCTATGACAATACGAACAATTATCTGCGCCATACGGCTTCTGTTCTGCAGGAGTATGTGTCGGAGACAGAACTTCTGGCTTACATAACGAATATCGGTTTTGTCGTTCTGCGCTGGTCGGGCGGAGATATTCAGGAGGACTGGATCCGGTCGGCTCTTTACCGTATCCGGAATTTTTCGGAAGAGAGCAGAGTTTCAGCCGGAATCTATTCGCTGATGGATGATGATGATGAGCCGGGTCCGGCGGTTTTCAACGCTTATGTCGGAGCGGTCACCGCTTACCAGAGAGATGAGGAATACTGTATCTGTACGGAAGAGGTCTTCCGTGATTATCTGGAGGAGCGGAGGCTGAGAGAAGATCTGAAGGAAGCGTTTGACCGGCAGGAATTTCAGCTCTATCTCCAGTTCTTCGTGGATGCGAAAAATCACCGTATTGTGGGCGGCGAGGCGCTGACGCGCTGGCAGCATCCGGAAAAGGGATTTCTTCTTCCGGGCATGTTTGTGCCGATGATGGAAAAAGAGAGTCTCATTCCGCAGATGGACTACTATATACTCGACAAAGTGTGCGCTTTTCTGGACAGACTGAATCGTGAGGACATTCAGGACTTCTATGTATCGTGCAACTTCTCCAGAGTGACTTTTGAAGAGGCAGATTATGTAAAGCGCTGTATCGGGATCATCGAAAAATATCACTTCAGACGTTCCTGTCTGATTTTCGAGCTGACGGAAGGACTCTCTGTCAGAAACAGCGTTCTGATCCGTAAAAATGTCGATGAACTCCGCAGCTACGGCGTCCGTTTTGCTCTGGACGATTTCGGAGAAGGCTTCACATCCTTTTTCGATCTGCAGGAGTACCCGACAGATTATCTGAAGCTGGATAAGAGTCTGGTGGATAACGTCATGACAAAACAGGGAAAAATGATCCTTCAGACTATGGTGGAAATCGGCCATAAGCTGAATATGACTGTCATGGCAGAGGGAATCGAAAGCGAGGAACAGCTCTCTGAGCTTCAGAGCGTAGGCTGTGATGTCATTCAGGGCTTTTACTTTCATTATCCGGTTCCGGAATGGGATGCGGAAAAACAGCTTCTGAAGAAGAGAGAAGAAGAGAAAAAAGAAAAAGAACGGATTGCCAGGGAAATCGCGCGCAGAAAGAAAGAAGACGCGGCGCGGGTGAGAGCGCAGAAGGCTGCTCAGCTGAAAAAGGATGCGGAAAGGCGGGCGCTGATGGAAGAACGCATACAGCGCCTCAGAGAGATGGCGGACGAGGCGGAAATGTGGGAGAAACGCCGGAAACATGACGGAAAAAGATAGACGATAAAGGAAAGAGCGGGGCGGAAAATGGCAAAAAAGACAGCGTCGGATGCGGCAGGAAGAGAACAGGAAATGGAAAAAGGAGAGTGCGATACGCTGCTCATCGCGGATGACAACGAGATGAACCGCGGGCTGCTGTGCCGCATGTTCTCTTCCTTCTGCAGCATAGAACAGGCGGAAAACGGAAAAATTGCTCTGGAAAAGATTCTGTCAGATCCGCAGAAATACTGTGCGGTTCTTCTCGATATCGTGATGCCGGAGACAGACGGCCTGAAGGTTTTGTACCGGATGCAGAGAGAAGGGCTGATGGACAAAATACCGGTATTTCTGCTCGTCGAGGAGGCAGGAGATGCCGCCATACAGGAGGCTTATCGTCTGGGTGTGATGGATATCATCCGAAAGCCGGTCATACCGTATGTGGTCACGCGCCGTATCAGCTCGATCATCGAACTGTTTCAGTCGAGGAGGCGTCTGAGCAGTGTCATAATCCGCCAGCAGACGGAGCTTCTGAAGCAGGCGCAGGAGATCATAGATCTGAACCGCGGGATGGTGGAAACGCTGGCGACGGCCATTGAGTTCCGCAATGATGAATCGGGAGAGCATGTCAGGCGCATTCACGATATCACAAAGTATATGCTGGAAAACACGGCGCTCGGCAGAGATTTTGATGACGAGGAGATCGAGCAGATTTCACTGGCTTCCATCATGCACGATGTGGGAAAGATCGCGATTCCGGATGCGATTCTCGGAAAGCCGGGAAAGCTGACCGCCGAAGAATTCGAAATCATGAAAACTCATACGGTTCAGGGAGCACAGCTGCTGGAAAAGATTTCTCAGCTGAGAAAAAGCAGTTCGTTCCGCTATGCCTATGATATCGCGCGCCATCATCACGAGCGGTGGGACGGCAGCGGCTATCCGGACGGCCTGAAGGGTGATGAGATCAGTATCTGGGCGCAGATCGTCTCACTGGCTGACGTTTACGATGCTCTGAGATGCAGAAGAGTTTACAAGGAGGCATTTTCGAGGGAAAAAACTCTGAATATGATCCGGAGCGGACAGTGCGGATCCTTTAATCCCGAGCTTCTGGAATGTTTCTTTGCCGTAGAGGATCAGCTGAATGAAATCTACGAACGGGAAGAGACGGATGATGTCCGGGACAGAGAAGAACGGCGGATTTCTGTTGCGGAGGTGAATATACCGGCTTCTGCAGATAACAGAAAATCCGCCCCGAAAACGGAAAAAAATTCCATATCCGGGGGGGGGTAGAGAAAGAAGGTGAAAAAACCGGAGATAAAAGAGAAAACTGATCCCGGCCCGATGCAGCCGGAACGGAGGTGGAACGTGTCATGAACAGACTGATAATACGGATGAAAGATACTGTACGCAGAAGAAGAATGTATTTCCGGCAGGAGAAACAGAGAATTGCGGAGGAAAATCTGTCTATTCTGAAGAATGCGAGTCTGGTAACGATTTTTCTGCTGATTCTGTTTCTCGTGCTGACGCCCTTTATTCTGAAAGGCTGGCACGCTTCGACGCAGCATATCGTTTTTGTTCCGATCACCTGTCTGTTTGCGGGAGTTTCTGTTCTGTCCGAAAAGAAAATGAATATCACGGGAAAAAAGAGCATGCTCATGTGCAGTCTGTTTCATGTCATGCTTCTGACATTCATCATTCTCATCGATGTATTCGGCGATCTCTCCGCCCCCAGCACCTTCATGCCGGTGATGTGTGTCGCAATTCCGGCGCTGTTTATCATGCCGATCTCTCTGTCTTTTTCCATCGTATGCGGCTTCAGCGCCGTCTATATCATACTGGTAGACCGCTTCAAGGATGCAGCGATCGCATATTACGATATCCTCAATGTCCTTGTGGGGCTGGCCTTTTCCGCGGCTCTTTCCAACTTTGTCATGTCGCTGCGTATGCGCGATTTCGAAGTGCAGCTGAAGTACAAAAAGCTCAGCATGTGGGATACGCTGACAGGTCTGTATAACAAACAGACGTGCATCAGTCTGATCCGGGAATCTTTTGAAACAGGCGGCGCATCGGTGCGCGGTACGATGATGATCATAGATCTCGATAATTTCAAAAGAATCAATGATGACTACGGCCATTATGCGGGTGATGTCATTCTCAGCTGTATGGGCAGAGCTCTGAATGCCTCTTTTCGTACGACAGATATTCTCGGACGCTTCGGCGGGGACGAGTTTCTTCTGTTTGCGGCAGGGCTCGCCTCTGAAAATGCGGTGGGAAAAAAATGCCGTATTCTTTCTCTGCGTTTCCGCAGAATGGTGAGGGAAGCGCTGAAGGACGAGAAGATCGATGTCACCTGCAGCGTCGGGGCCGTCGTACTCAGAAACCGGGAGGCGGAATTTGATTCTGTGTTCCGGCATGCGGACCGTGCGCTTTACGAAGCGAAAAATTCCGGCAGAAATGCAGCTATGATCTGCCAGGCGGATACGGAGGACGGTGCGGAGCCGGATGAATCGTCCATGCGCAAAATCCGTCTTGATTAATCCGGGAAACAGGATAAAATATATTAGACAGCCGGAGCAAAAGAGCAGGGGAGAACAGTATGATTTTGGATAAAATAAAGCGGTTGAAATTTACGGAAACAGCTCTGCGGGATGCACATCAGTCGCTGATGGCGACAAGAATGCGGACGGAAGAGATGCTGCCGATCATAAAGACGATGGATGAAGTCGGATATGACTCGGTGGAATGCTGGGGCGGAGCGACATTCGATGTCTGCATGCGCTATCTCGATGAGGATCCGTGGGAGCGTCTGCGGAAGCTGAGAGACGGCTTCAGACATACGAAGCTTCAGATGCTGCTTCGCGGACAGAATCTTCTGGGATACCGCCACTATTCGGACGATGTGGTCGATGTCTTCATCCGCAAATCTGTAGCCAACGGAATCGATATCCTGCGGATTTTCGATGCGCTCAACGATGTGCGCAATCTGGAGAGAGCCGTGAAGGCGGCGAAGAGAGAGGGCGCTCACGTCCAGCTGGCGATGGCGTATACGACGGGAAAAGCCTATACCATGAAGTACTGGAAGGATCTGGCCAGACAGATGGCGGATCTGGGAGCGGACTCGATCTGCATCAAGGATATGGCGGGACTTCTGCTGCCGGAGGATGCTGAACGGCTGGTAAAGACGGTAAAAAGAGCGACGAAGCTGCCCGTTCACGTTCATTCGCACTGTACCAGCGGTATCGCGCCGATGACTTATCTGAAAGCGGTGGAGGCCGGCTGTGACGGAATCGATACGGCGATTTCTCCTCTGGCCATGGGAACGAGTCAGCCGGCGACGGAGGCGATGTATCAGGCCGTCAGAAATACAGTGAGATGCATGCCTCTGGACGAGGAAAAACTGCTCGAGACGGCGGAGTATTTCCGGGATTTCCGTCACAGAGCGGAAGAGGACGGCAGAATGGACCGCAAGGTGATGGAGACAGATACAAAGACTCTGTATTATCAGATTCCGGGGGGCATGCTCTCCAATCTGTATGCGCAGATGAAGGAACAGGGCCTGGAGGACCGCTACAGCGAGGTGCTGCGTGAAGTTCCCCGTGTGAGAAAAGATCTCGGAGAACCGCCGCTCGTGACACCTTCCTCGCAGATCGTGGGAACGCAGGCCGTTTTCAATGTTTCTGCGGGAAAACGGTATAAAATGATCAGCCGCCAGACGAAAGCCATGCTGAACGGAGAATACGGACGGACAGCACGCCCTTTCAATGAGGCGCTGCAGAAAAAGGTGATGGGAGACCAGGAACCGATCACCTGCCGGCCGGCGGATCTACTGGAGCCGGAATGGCATAAGACGAGAAGAGAGATGGGGGATCGGTTTGAAAATGACGAGACGATGCTCTCATATATTCTCTTTCCTCAGATTACGGAGGCTTTTCTGAAACGGAAGGGGCTGTGGCAGGAGGCTCCTGCGGAAGAATATACAGAAGAATAAAGGCCCGGACGGCAAAACGGGAGATTTCGGTGTACCGGAAGAAAAAAAGGGGATATTTCATCCCCAGTCTTCCGGCACGACGACGAGAACCGTTTCGCCGCCGGATTCCAGACGGTAGCAGACGCCCGCAGTGGGGCGGATGCTGCCGTCTCTGTTTAATTTCGCCCTTGCGCCGTATGCAGAGCTGTAGCCGAACAGCGCGTCGATGTCGTTGACTTCGTCATGCAGAACTTTCATGCCCACAGTCTTCAGCGTATCCGTCTCGTCATCGTATTCCACAGTACCCGGAAGAACGGTGCGGATGTCGGAAAGCTGCATCACCTCGGTCAGTTCCACCGCGCTGCTGTCGGTCAGCGCGACATCGTAGGAAAAGGTGACGCGCGGAAGACCTTTCTGTCCCGCCCAGTTGCAGACGAGCACATTTTCATCATAGATCAGGATACCGGATTCCTGACCTTCCGCAAGTTCCTGCAGACTCTCTATTTTTCTCAGTTCGGCTTCCGGCCGGAAATCCTCGGGAATACCGCCGGGAATTTTTTCTCTGTTGATTTTCAT
>CALXIZ010000055.1 GCA_944388495.1 uncultured Clostridia bacterium
GTTATAGATGGTCGTACAGTCGATGTTGACGATATCGCCGGAAGTGAGAATCGTATGTTCGTCGGGAATCCCGTGGCATACGACATCATTGATCGAAATACACACGCTTTTCGGATAGCCTTCATAATTGAGAGGAGCAGGAATGCCGCCGAGTTTTCTGGTATATTCGTCGATAATGATATTCAGTTCTTCTGTCGATATGCCCTCGCGCACAAACTGTTCCGCATAATCGAGTACCATGGTATTCATCCTTCCGGCCTCTCTCAGAGCTTCGATATCCTTCGGTGTCTTGATCATCTCACGTGTCGGCACCTCATGTCCCTCCATCCTGAGATCATGAATTTTCCTGTCAAATCCGCTGTGGCAGTTTTTATATTTTTTTTTTTTTTTGCACCAGCACGGATCATTTCTTCCGATTTTCATATCGCTCTGCTCCTTTCCGACTTCCTGAAAAGACATATCCGAAAAAATTCTGAAACTGTTCTTCAACTGCTTTGCTTTTTCCTATTCTGTAATATTCTGTCCGGATATCCGGGCCGCGCTGTCGAGATAACTCTGCAGTATGAGTACTGCCGCCTGTTTATCGATCACTTTTTTACGTCTTGCACGTGAAACATCTGCTTCGATCAGCACATTCTCCGCTATTCTGGTCGTAAAGCGTTCATCCTGAAAGACGACGCCGATCCCCTTCATGCCGGTGCTCTTCATCTTGTTCTCCAGCATCGTCCGGAAGTCCCTCACCTTCTGCGTCTGCACACTGTCGCTTCCGTTCAGATTCAGGGGAAGCCCCATGACGATAACGCTGCATTCGTGTTCTCTGACGAGATCGAGTACCTTATCGGCATCCTTTCGTATTCCGACCCGCTCAATTGTCATCAGCCCGTTGGCCGTAATTCCCAGAGGATCACTCAGAGCGACTCCTATCGTTTTGTCTCCCACATCCAGAGAAATAGCTCTCATTTTTTTATCCTTTTCCATTCACAACGAGTGCCCGGGTATCCGACCCGGGCACTGCGGCTTTACTTATCCAGAAAACTTTTCAGAAGCGTCTCTACCAGATCATCGCGTTCGATCTGTCTTACGAGATTCCTTGCATTATTGTGACCCGTGATATAGGAAGGGTCACCCGATAAAATATATCCGACTATCTGATCGAGAGGATTATATCCCTTTTCCTCCAGAGCATCATAGACATTCTGAAGAATGGCCTTCAGTGTTCTGTGCTGCACCTTTTCCGGACTGTTGAACATAATCGTATCTTTATTATTCATATCTGTCACCTCCTCAAGGTCTGAGAGGAAATCCGTATCGTAAGGATATCCGTTCCTCCGCTTTCCGACGGACAGAAACTTTTTTCCGTTTCTGCAGAATGATATATTCTGTGAAATAAAGGTAATCGGCGATGATAGTTCTATCTTAAATCAAAGTTTCAGCAAATGCAAGTGCCTCTTCGATCTTCGAGGCGTCCTTCGCTCCGGCCTGCGCCATATCGGCCTTTCCGCCGCCGCCGCCGCCGGCGATCTTTGCGATCTGCTTAATCATGTTGCCCGCATGATAGCCTTTGTCCAGCAGAGAGTCTGAAACAGAGACGAGGAATGTCACCTTTCCGTCTTTTTCCGCTGCCAGGACATTGATAAGGTCCTTTCCGTGCGCTTTCAGCTGATCGGAAAGAGATCTGAGGTCTTCGATTCCGGCATGCTCCAGCTTTGCTGTCACCAGATTTACTTCCCCGATCCGCTTTGCGTCCTGAACCAGCTTTTCAGCCGAATTTCCGATAGCCTGGCGTTTCTGCTCGCCGATTTCCTTTTTCAGCTGCTTTACTTCCTCTGTCAGCGACAGAACCCGGTTGAGAATATTATCCTCCGGCGTCTTCAGCTTTTCTGCGAGCTCGCTGAGAAGAGAATCTTCCTTTACAATATGATCGTAAAGTCCCGTTCCTGTGATCGCTTCGATTCTTCTCGTACCTGCTGCGATTCCGCTCTCACTGACGATCTTCAGCGCACCGATCTGTCCGGCATTGCTCAGATGTGTTCCTCCGCACAGTTCCTTGCTGAATTCCCCCACCGATACAACGCGTACGGTGTCTCCGTATTTTTCCCCGAAAAGTGCCGTCGCACCCGTCTTTTTCGCCTCTTCGATGCTGAGAATTTCTGTTTTTACATCGTCAAATTCTGTGATAATCCGATTTGCCAGTGCTTCGATCTTTTCCAGATCTTCTTTTGAAATCGCTTCAAAATGAGTAAAGTCAAACCGCAGACCATCCGCCGTCACGCTGGAACCGGCCTGAGCGATATGATCTCCGAGAACTTTCTTCAGAGCCGCATGCAGTATATGAGTAGCCGTATGATTTCTGGCGATACTGTTGCGTCGGATTCTGTCCACCTTCGCCTCCACGGTTTCTCCTGCGGAAACACTGCCTGATTCCACCGTCACCTTGTGAACATACAGATTCTTTGCTTTCACCGTATCGCTGACCGTCATTCTGCAGTCCGGCGTTTCGATCACGCCGCGGTCTCCGGCCTGACCTCCCATCTCCGCATAAAACGGTGTATGATCGAGAATGACGACAGCTTCGTCGCCCTCTGTGATCTGCTCCACCTGTTTCCTGTCCTTTAAGAGAGCGATGATTTTCGACGTATCTTCCAGTCTGTCATAACCCGTAAAGACGGTTTCCTCTTCCGATGTGAAAAATCCCAGAAGCTCGTCCTGCCAGGCGATTTCATCGTCCGATTTTCTGGCTGCGCGCGCTTTTTCCTTCTGTTCCTGCATGCAGGCCTGGAATTCTTCTTCGTCCACACGGATGCCGCTCTCTTCGAGAATTTCCACGGTCAGCTCAAGAGGAAATCCGTAAGTATCATAAAGCTTGAAGGCCTTTCTGCCGTCGAGAACGTCACGGCCTTCTTTTTTCAGTTCCGCGATATATTCATTGATGATATTTGTTCCCTGATCGATCGTTTCGCTGAATTTTTCCTCTTCTACGGAAAGAATCTTGAAAATATAGTCTTTTCTCTCCTCAAGAACAGGATAAGCATCCTTCGACATTTCGATGACGCGGCCGGAGAGATCCGCCAGGAATTTTCCCCTGATCCCCAGAAGTCTTCCGTGTCTTGCCGCTCTTCTCAGAAGTCTGCGCAGCACATAGCCTCTGCCCTCATTGCCCGGAATAATACCGTCACTGATCATGAAAGTGACGGAACGGATATGATCCGTGATGATGCGTATGGAAATGTCTTCCTTTGCCTTTCCTTCATGATACGGAACACCTGAGATCTCCACAACACCGTCGAGGATATAGCGGATGGTATCGATGGCAAAGATGGAATCCGTCTCCTGCATGACACAGGCCATTCTCTCAAGCCCCATACCTGTATCGATATTCGGATGCTCCAGAGGAGTGTAATTTCCTTCCTCATCCCGGTCAAACTGGGTAAATACGTGGTTCCAGAATTCAATATAGCGATCGCAGTCACATCCCGGTTTACAGTCCGCTTTTCCGCATCCGTATTCCGGGCCTCTGTCGAAATAGATTTCGGAGCATGGTCCGCACGGTCCGATACCGATTTCCCAGAAATTATCTTCTTTCCCGAGACGCACGATACGTTCTTCCGGCATGCCGATCTTATCGCGCCAGATAGCGTAAGCTTCATCGTCATTTTCATAAACGGTCGCCCAGACCCTGTCTTCCGGGAGCTTGAGCCATTTTGTAATAAATTCCCATCCCCATGTCAGAGACTGCTCTTTGAAATAGTCACCGAAAGAAAAGTTGCCCAGCATTTCAAAAAATGTGCCGTGACGGTCGGTGTGACCGATATTGTCGATATCACCCGTCCGGATACACTTCTGACATGTCGTCATCCGCTTTCTCGGCGGAGTCTCGAGTCCGGCAAAATACGGCTTCAGCGGAGCCATACCGGAATTGATGAGAATCAGACTCTTGTCCTTTTCCGGAACGAGAGAAAAACTCTCATGTACGAGATGTCCCTTGCTCTCGAAAAATTCGAGAAACATTTTTCGAATTTCATTCAGACCTAATTTCTCCATTTGGAATTGACTGCCTCCTCTTTCTTCCTTTTTTTCCTTTAGCAGGTTATTTCATATGATTGCTGTTTTCATGCCTTCATCATATTTCTGATATCACGCTTTCCGCCTTTTCTGATCTTTCTGCGGCTTTTCCGGTACAAAAAAACGCCCCTATCAGATAGGGACGAGTCTGTCATACCGCGGTACCACCCTAATTGCCGGAATCACACGCATCATTCTGATACATGCCTGAAAAGTATGCAGTATTTTCTTTTTTCTGCACTGCCTTTCCGCCTCCGGTATCTCAAAGGCATTAACGCTGCCTGAACGCTTCGGACTACGCACGCTTTTCCCGCGGCGGCGGGATCTGCGCTTGATCCGAAGGACTCCGAAGCTGCTTTCAGAAAACCACGGCCGGAAGGCTCTCACCTTTTCCCTCTTCTCTGTACAGCCGCACTGTCTTCCTACTTCTCTTCCTCACCGTCTTTTTCTCTTTTCAGATAATACGCAATCATTATACTAAAATACCGTAAAAAATGTCAATCATGAAATGCCTCTCATCCTGCGTTTCTGACCGCCTCCTGATATTTCTTCAGCGCATTATCCCACAGGCTCTGTATCGTCTGTTTTCTGTCCCGGCGAAAAGAGCTCAGATCATAATGATCGTTCAGATATTCCCCGAGATAATCCGTAACTTTTTCCGCTCCGCTGAGATTAAGATGATCGCCTCCGTCATAGCTGTCTTTCTGCCAGTCTACTGCAATCTTTTCCGTTTCGGTATTCAGATCAAGAAACGGAATTCCGTATTCCTGCGCCCATGCCGCCGTCGCGTTATGCTTCTGCATATTCCAGTTCATAGGCGACGGTATACTCAGAAGAAGCATGTCACAGTCATGCTGTCTGCACAGTTCATATATTTTTTTCAGATAAAATTTTACAGGCAGACGGATAAAGGCAGCCTCTGCCGTCTGTTCCATATATCCGGTCTGTGTGACAGGACGGGCGCTCTTGCGAATCTGAAATCCTTTATATGATGTCTCATCCTGCGGAAGCTGCACAGGCTCTGACAGGCCTACCGTCTCTTTCCAGCGGCTGTGATAAGAAAGAACGGGAAAATAGTGTTCCAGTGTCTCTGTCACAGCCAGCTCTGCCTCACCCTTCAGACCGGCGCAGGTGAACAGCTCATCCGTTTCGAGAATCACCAGCTTCGGGTGCTGAGATGAAAAAGCCTGTTTCAGCATATAATACGCCTCGACCGTATGCTGGGCGCTCTGACCGCAGATATAGGAGGTGATTTTCTGCTTTTCCCACAGACGATACGGAGAAATCCCCGTATAACTCTCGCTGTCTCCTGCTATCAGTATATCGATGCTTCCCGGTACTTCCTCAGAAATTCCGACCGCACCGAAATCTCTGGGATCGATCCAGTCCTTCTGAGGAATCTTCGCCAGCCTGTACGGCACAGCAGCATAGGACAGAAATGACAGAATCAGCAAAAGCAACATCAGAAAAGCGGCTGCTCTTCCCGCTTTTTTTAATATTCTCATGAACCCTCTACCTCCCTCAGCCCCGACAGGGCTTTGTCTGAGTTCAGTATTTCACAGAAGCTGTATGAAAATCAATTTAATAATTCTTAAATTCCCACTGTAATAAATATATGAATATACGACAGATATATTGAAAACGTATGTTCTCATCACGATTCATTTTTTTTTAAGTTCAATTTGAAATCGTTCATTTTTCGGCCCGGAGTTCAATTGATTCAATTTTCCCGATTTCCCGGCCCCGCTCTGATTTATTGAACTTTTTATGAGAACATATTATTTTAAAAACTTATTTTCTCGTTATTTTTTTATCTATATCGTGAAATACTTATCATTCTATTCGCAATCCTCTCTGCCAGAAATTTATTATGTGTAACCGCGATAATTCCCATATTACGCATATCCGCCTCCTTCCGTATCACGTTCCATATCTGTGCCTGTGTGATCACATCCAGCATCGTACTGATTTCATCGCAGATCAGATAATCCGCCCCGCTCAGCAGGGCTCTCGCAACGCAGAAACGCTGCAGTTCCCCTCCGGAAAGCTCCTGCGGAAAACGATCGAGCCATGCCTTCTCGATACCCAGCGCAGCGAGCAGTTCTTCCTGAAGCTCGCCGCCCTCTTCGAGAACATGCCGGAGCTTCCAGCGCGGATTGATCGCTTTTTCCGGATGCTGGAAGATCAGCTGCACCGGACAGTATCCTTTCTTCGGAAATTTTTTCCCATCCAGAAGGATGCTTCCCTCTTCGGGCTTCAGATAACCTGAAAGCAGCATGGCCAGTGTCGTTTTCCCATAACCGCTGGGAGCAGATACTGCAATGCATTCCCCCTTTTCCGCTGTCATGCTGAAGTTTTTCAGAATCCACGGACTTTTTCTTCCATATCGAAAAGATATTTCTCTCGCTTCAAGAGGCATGGCAGCACCTCACCTCCCCGCCGCGGACACGGCGCATCTGAGGAACACGTTCCGTACATTCTTCCGTACAGTGAGGACAGCGCGGTGCAAACAGACAGCCCCGGGGAAGACTGCCCGCATAGGGCTGGAATCCTGCGACCGGCTGAAATCCGTTCTGCGGCAGCGCTCTCCACAGAGCTTTTGAATATGGATGCCGCAGAAAAGAAGGACCTTTCCGGAAATCAGAGGCCAAAGCGATCTCTACTGTCGTTCCCGCATAAAAAACAGCCACTCTGTCGGCGAACTCAAACGCCAGATCGATATCATGAGTAATCAGAATGATACCCTTTCCTTTATCCGCCATTTCACGGAACATCCTCAGCGCTTCCAGAGCCTGATTCAGACTCATCCCAGGAGTGGGTTCATCGGCGATAATCAGATCGGCATCCGTAATAAGCGCTGTCGAAACAAGAACACGTCTTGCCATACCCCCGGAGAGCTGAAACGGATAAAGCTTTTCGGTCTCCTCCGGCAGATCGAGCCGTTTGAAAATCTGTCTTCTCCTGTTCGTATGCCTCGGCTTCCGATGACCGTCTGCCTGAGTTCCCACTTTCATCAGCGGATCAAGAAAATTCACAGACTGCGGCACCAGTACGATTTCCGTACCGCGCAGCCGCTTCTGACGCTCCGGTGTCAGATCCGAACCTCTGTAACGGACAGATCCGCAGACGGAAGCATTTCGGGGCAGAATTCCTAAAACGGCAGAAGCGAGAAGACTCTTTCCGGATCCGGATGAACCTGCAACCGCAACGATTTCCCCCTGCCTCACATTCAGATGCAGATCTGAAATCACCCGAAGCTCCTTCTGCTTCATTCCCTGTCCGTGCATGCGGAAAGAGACGGACAGATCCTGAATTTCCAGCAGCACATCGTTCTGCTTCTTTGCCTGACATTCTGTCTGTCGTTTCATATAGATTTTCCTCCTTTTTATTATCCAGACAAAGCCTGCTTCCTTATCTTCCGTTCTGCTCTTCCCGGATACTGAGGGGATCCAGGATTATCCGCAGACAATCTCCCGTTTTATCCACCAGCAGAACCAGAAGTACCAGCGTCATTCCGGGCAGAACGGCAGGCCACCACATTCCCGCTGACAGATAACGCATACTCTCCGACAAAATAATGCCGACCGTCGCCTGTTCCGGCGGCAGACCGAAACCCAGAAAGGAAACCGACGCCTCATGCAGGACGGCGTGAGGAAACATCAGAACCAGTCCGACAAGAAACTGAGGTGCAAGGTGCGGCAGCATATGATGCGTCAGAATCCATCCGCCGGATTTTCCGAGTCTGCGCGATACCGCAATATACTGTCTCGAGCGGAGCTGAAGAACTTCTCCCCGGATCAGACGCGCAAGACTGCACCAGTGAGTGGCTGCAATGCCGATCAGCAGTCCTTTCATCCCTCTTCCGAGAGAAAAAGAGATCAGAATGATGAGAATCGTATGAGGCACGCTCATCATCAGATCGATCAGCCAGTTCACAATGGCATCGGCACGCCCGGAACCTGCAGCGGAAATCACACCGACTATCACGGCAATCACTGCACTGATCGCAGAGGCTGCAATGCCCACCGTCATGCTGGCCGAAAGGCCTTTCAGTGTACGCATCAGCAGATCGCGTCCCAGATTATCCGTTCCGAACGGATGCTCCGGAGAAGGAGGCTGCCCGGCATTCAGAAAATTTCCCGCTATGCCCTCTTCCGGCAGAAAAATTCCCAGAGCGTAAACGGCGATCAGAACGAAAATACCTGCAGCCGTCAGAATGACAAATTGAGTCCGGCGGTTTTTCTTTTTCATCTTCTCACCTCCCTGGTTTCGGGATCGACGATACCATACAGCAGATTTGCAATCATATTGCCGGTGCAGACGAACAACGCGGAAAACAGCGTGATCCCCAGGAGAAGAGGCACATCCGAATTCAGTCCGGCCTCCACTGCGGCACTGCCGAGGCCGGGATAGCTGAACACATTCTCCGCCATGACAGAGCCTCCGAACAGTTCCGCAAAGGATGCAAACTGAAGTGTCAGCGCAGGAATCAGAATATTCCGCAGACCGTGTCTGCATAGAATTGTCCTGCTGTTTTCTCCCCTCGCTCTCGCGAAGAGTACATATTCACTGTTCAGCACATCAATCAGTTTCTGCCTGGTATGTAAAGCGATGCCGGAAAAAGAGACAAAACTCAGAGTAAATGCCGGCAGAATCAGATGGTAGAGCTTCTGCCGGACAGTAATGTCTCCGTCAAGTGCCCCGATCGGACCGGAAAAGCCTACAGGAAACCATCCGAGCCATACGGAGAAAAACAGAAGCAGCATCAGTCCCAGCCAGAATGACGGAACGGAACTGAGGATATAGCATATTTTCTTCAGAATCCTGTCCGCCGGCCTGTTCTGACACATTCCCATGATACATCCGGTCAGAAAACCGATGAATCCGGAGAGTACCCATGCGCCAGACATCAGTATCAGAGAATTGAAAAAACGCTCACTGATAATCTCCGCCACCGGTCTGCGGTAAAGAGAAGATTCCCCGAGATCCCCGTGCAGGAGGTCGGAAAGCCAGCTGATATAGCGTTCTGCAGGCGGTTCGCCGACTCCCCAGTATTCTTCAATCTCAGCCCGCTGCTGGGGAGAAACGGCCGAACCGATATTTAAAATATACTGCTGCACCGGATCGACAGGTGAAATGCTGACCAGAG
>CALXIZ010000056.1 GCA_944388495.1 uncultured Clostridia bacterium
TTTCAGCTCGTCCAGATATTCGTCTTCAAAATAAGTATAAAGAACGCCGACGATAATTCCGATACTCGTCAGCATGACGAGCAGTGCGACCGCAAAAATAGAGCGAAAAATTCTTGTTGTCAACTGACCTTACCACCCATCTTATATCCGATACCGCGGACCGTTTCGATCAGCGTATTGCATTTCCCGAGCTTCTGCCGCAGTGTCCGTATGTGGACGTCAACCGTACGGCTCTCTCCGTTAAATTCATATCCCCATACCTCGGACAGAATCTGGTCTCTGGTAAATACGAGCCCCTGATTTTTCAGCAGAAAACACAGAAGATCATATTCCTTGAGAGTCAGGGAAACATCTTCATCGTCGACCCGCACGATATGTTCTTTCGGGCTGACATAAAGCGATCCGAGCTGATATTCCTCCTTTCTGGGAGCGGCGGAATCATTGCGGCGCAGAAGCGCGCGCACCCGCGCCACCAGTTCCATCATGCCGAAGGGCTTCGCCAGATAATCATCCGCACCGCAGTCCAGGCCGAGTACCTTGTCATATTCACTTCCCTTTGCCGTCAGCATCATGACAGGCATGCGCTTTGTGGAGGGGTTCTCTCTCAGCTTTTTCAGGATAATCAGGCCGTCCTCCTCCGGCAGCATGATATCCAGGAGAACGAGATCCGGCTGATTTTTTCCGAGTGCTTTCCAGAACTGTGAAGGCAGCTCAAATCCCTGTGCTTCAAATCCGGAATTGTTGAGCGTGTAAATCACGAGCTCCCGTATGCTGTTGTCGTCCTCTACCAGATAAATCATTCCGTTTTCCTCCCGTCTCCTCTTCTCTCAGTCTGCTTTCAGAATACCGGAAAACAGACTGCACGCCGGCTGTTATTCCGATTTTCCGTCAAATTCGTCCTCACCGTGAGTTCCGGTGATCGAATATTCCACCCAGCCTGCCACATTTACCGCGTGGTCTGCGATACGCTCAAGATATTTTGCCGTCATCAGAAGATCCAGACATGCCTCACCGTTTGAATTGTCCTTCTGAATCAGGTCGATGATTTCCGCCTTGATCTCATCAAACATCGCGTCTACGACATCATCGTGCTCGGATACCTTTCTGCAGACTTCCATATCTTTGTTGACGAAGGCATCGATACAGTCGGTGACCATCGTAGCGGATTCCGCCGCCATCTCTTTGATTTTGATCTTCTGTGTAAGATTTGTCGTGCTCAGATACTGCGCCAGTTCCGCAATATCTGAGGCCTGATCGCCGATCCGTTCGAAATCGGATATCATTTTCAGCACGGAAGAGACAATTCTCAGATCGGAAGCGACAGGCTGCTGTCTGAGAAGGATTTTCATACACAGGCTCTCGATCTCTCTTTCCTTGTGATCGATTTCATCATCCGCATCGTGAATTTTTTTGAAAATTTTCTTCTGTTTGTTTCCGTCTCCGCTGTTGTCAAAAAGAGCTTCGATCGAACCGTTGATCGCATCCTCGCACAGCACGCCCATCTTGATCAGTTCCAGATTAAGCTGCTGCAGCTGTTCCTCCAGACGAATTCTCATCAGCCAAACCTCCCTGTAATATAGTCCTGCGTTCTCTTGTCTGACGGAAGAGAAAACAGTTGCTCTGTATCGTTGAATTCTATTACCTCACCGAGCAGGAAAAATGCGGTCTTGTCAGAGATTCTCGCCGCCTGCTGCATATTGTGTGTTACCATAATCACAGTATAGTCTGTCTTCAGCTCTATCGCAAGATCCTCGATTTTCGACGTGGAAATCGGATCCAGCGCACTCGTCGGCTCATCCATCAGCAGAACCTCCGGCTGAACCGCCAGCGCCCTTGCGATACACAGACGCTGCTGCTGTCCGCCCGACAGGCCGAGAGCGCTCTTTTTCAGACGATCTTTCAGCTCATCCCAGATAGCAGCGTCTCTGAGAGACTGCTCTACGATCTGATCCAGTTCTGATTTCTTGTGAATGCCGTGCGTGCGCGGCCCGAACGCGATATTGTCATAGACGCTCATCGGAAACGGGTTCGGCTTCTGAAAGACCATTCCCACGCGTCTTCTCAGATCGTTGACATCCATCCCTTTATAAATATCTTCTCCGTCCAGCGTGACTTTTCCGGTAATTCTGCATCCCTCCACCAGATCGTTCATCCTGTTCAGAGACTTTAAAAGCGTGGACTTACCGCAGCCGGAGGGTCCGATAAACGCCGTGATCTCATTGGCAGGCAGATCGAGGTTGATATCCTTCAGGGCATGAAAATCGCCGTAGTATAGATCGAGACTTTCGATTTTGATTTTATCCATTGTCGTTATCCTCTGATTTCTGTTTATTCTGTGTCTGATACTGCTGTAGATTTCTTTTTTCCTGATCCTCAGTCTTCTGTCTTATTGCCGAATCTGCGCGCAACAAACGCGGAGAGGGCGTTGATCAGGATTACCATGACGAGCAGTACGACGGCGGTCGCATTCGCTTCCTCCATGTAAAGGCCTTCCGAATACAACGCGTACATGTGGATTGCAAGCGTACGCCCGGAATCCAGAAGTGAATCCGGAATGCCGGCAACGGTACCGGAAGTGTAAATCAGCGCAGCCGTCTCTCCGCAGATACGTCCGATGGCGAGAATGATACCCGCTAAAATTCCCGGAATAGCGGACGGCAGGACAATCCTGAATACGGTACGCAGACGCCCGGCTCCCAGGCCGAAGCTTCCTTCGCGATAGGAATCCGATACGGACTTCAGAGCCTCCTCGCTCGTCCTGAGAATCGTCGGAAGAACCATGATCGCCAGCGTCAGAGCGCCGGAGAGCATGGAATATCCGAAATGAAGAGAGACGCCGAACATCAGACTTCCGAAGAGACCGAATACGATCGAAGGTATGCCGGCCAGCGTTTCCGCTGTCACGCGTATCACTTTCACCAGTTTATTGCCTCTTCCCGCATATTCCACCAGATAAATGGCCGAGAAAAGACCGAGAGGAACGGCGATGACGAGAGATACGGCCACCATAGTGATCGTATTGATAATAGCCGGCATCATCGACACATTTTCTGTCGTGTATTCCCATTCAAACATGGACAGAGACAGATGCGGAATACCGTTGATAAGAATATATCCGATCAGAAATACCAGAACAGCCACTGTGATGACTGCCGCCAGGATGACGAGAAGCAGCAGGATAAAGGATCCCGGATGTTTCCGGTAAGAGCGCATTTTATCTTTTCCCGTAAGGACATTGATCGCTGCCGCAGCACAGGCTCCGCCGCCGTTCTCCTCCGCCATCTGATTCATGTAGCTCATCGGTTCTGCGCTCTCCGTATTCCGTCCGGCATTCGCAGCGGATGACTTTTTCTTTTCCTTGTTATCCATGGCTTATTTTTTTCCTTTCAATGCTGAGAACGAGAGGTTGATGATCAGAACAAAGACGAACAGAACCACACCGGTAGCGATCAGCGCTTCTCTGTGCAGCCCTTCCGCATATCCCATTTCCAGCACGATGTTTGCCGTCATCGTACGCAGTCCGTCCGTCAGTCCCGTCGGGATGACAGCCTGATTTCCCGCGATCATGATGACCGCCATCGTCTCACCGATCGCACGCCCCACACCGAGTATGATACCTGCCAGTACTCCCGATTTTGCCGCGGGCAGTACGACACAGAATACGCTTCTTTCATGTGTGGCTCCGAGTGCCAGAGAACCCTCATAATACTGTTCCGGCACGGAACGGAGCGACGTCTCACAGACTCCCACAATCGTAGGCAATATCATGATACCCAGCAGCACCGACGCTGTCAGAAGGCCCTTTCCGCTTCCGCCGAACAGGTCCTGCACCAGCGGTACGATGACGAGAATTCCGAAAAAGCCGTAAACGATCGACGGTATTCCCGCCATCAGATCGACAGCCGGTTTCATGATGCTGTAGATCTTCGGCGGACAGAAGCGCGCCATGAAAACGGCGCACAGCAGGCCGATCGGAACACCGACGATGATCGCGCCGGCCGTGACATATAAACTGCCGATGATCATCGGAAAGATGCCGAAGATATCATTCAGCGGCTTCCACGTCGTTCCCAGAAGGAAATCGCCGGCTCCGATCTCAGCGATTGCCGGAATTCCGTTGCTGAATAAGAAAACGCATATAAGTAATATTGCCAGAATAGAAGCACAGGCTGATATCATAAATACGATTTTCATAAAAACTTCTCTGAATTGTTTCATTGTCTCTCCTGTACTCTTCACACACTTTTCACATACTTCTCACAGAAAGAGCGGAACGGACAGATTACGGGGGAACTGTCCGATCCGCCTCCCGGATTTGACAAAGCAAACTTGTAAAGTAAATCTGTAAATTTCAGAATTTAGTTTCAGAACTTAGATTCCGTCTGTACAGATGCTGTATTTCATATCGCTGAAATTACTGAGCGATGTCTGCCCAGTCTGTCGTCTCACCTGTGAAGATGGACTTGACCTGATCGCTCGTGATATCTTCGAGCGCATTTTCCTTATTTACGATGACAGCGATGCCGTCCAGTGCGATCGTCTGAGGAGTGATTCCCTGGCTCAGCTCATCATCCTTGACTTCTCTGGATGCCATACCGATGTCGCACATGCCGTCGATCGTGGAAGTGATACCTGTGGAAGAGTCGTTCTGCTGTACTTCTACCGTCGCGTTCGGATTCACTTCAGCATAAGCTTCCTTCAGCTTTTCCATTACCGGCGTAACGGAAGAGGAGCCTGCGACCGTGATCGTGCCGGAAGGCTGCGTTCCCGCGAACGCTCCTGTGCTGCTCTCGCTCACATAACCTTCTTCTTCTACAACCGCCTGACCCTCATCACTCATGATGAAGCTGATGAAATCCTTGCCTACCTCGCTCAGAGAGTCCTCTTTGTAAACGATATTGAAAGGTCTGGATACCTTGTAGGAACCGCTCAGAATATTATCCACTGTAGCTTCCGCGCCGTCGACTTTCAGTGCCTTTACGGAATCATCCAGAGAGCCGAGGGAAATGTAGCCGATCGCATTCGGATTGCCGGCAATCGTCGTCATCATGACGGAAGTGCTGTTTGTCACCTCTGCCTGAGGTGTCGTGTTGTCCACGTCATTTTCTTCGATGTCGAAGAGTTCGACAAAGGCACTTCTCGTGCCGGAGCCCTCTTCTCTCGTGAGGACAGAGATTTCACCGGAAGCTCCGCCGGATTCGCCGCCTTCCGCACTGCCGTCTCCATTTTCAGATCCACATCCTGCCAGGACCGACGCTGCCAGAACGACAGTCAGTCCTAACGCAAAAAGCTTCTTGATTT
>CALXIZ010000057.1 GCA_944388495.1 uncultured Clostridia bacterium
CGAGATGGATGCTGCCCTTCGCCTTCGGGCACTGTACACCGTATGCGTAGACGTGAGACATGACGTCGTGGCGCACTTCCTTTTCTCTGGCTTCCGCCACCTCATAATTGATGTCGCTTCTGTGCGCTTTAAGCTCTTCGATCTGTTCGTCGGTGATATCGAGCCCCAGTTCCTTTTCCGCCTCGGCGAGCGCAATCCAGAGCTCTCTCCAGGTGGTGAATTTTCTGTCCGGTGAAAATACGGCAGACATTTCTCTGCTCGTATACCTCTCGATGAGAGGATTCTGATAAAGTTCTTTTTTCACTGCTCTCCTCTTTTCTGCAGATTTCCGGCCCTGACTGTTCTGTTCGTCTTCTGCGGCTTTCTGTTCTGTCTTTTTTCTACAGATCCTTAAAGTGGAACTGCTTCTTTCCCTGTGCATAGTCTCCCACGATCTGTCCTTCTCCGTACAGTTTATACTTGTACGTGACGAGCCCTTCCAGACCGACCGGACCCCGCGCGTGAATTTTTCCGGTGCTGATGCCGACCTCCGCGCCGAAGCCGTAGCGGAATCCGTCGGCAAAGCGTGTGGAGCAGTTGCAGTAGACGCCTGCCGAATCCACCAGCTGCATGAAATGCTCCGCCGCTTCTCTGTTTTCCGTGATGATACAGTCCGTGTGGTGTGAACCGTAGCGGTTGATGTGGCTGATCGCTTCGTCGATACTCTCCACCGTCTTTGCGGAGACGATGAAATCGAGATATTCCGTGCGGAAATCCTCCTCTGACGCCGCTTCACATGCCGCCAGACTGCGGATTTCCTCCGTGCCCTTCAGCGTGACGCCGGCGCCGGACAGCGCTTCAGCCAGCCGCGGCACGAAAGTCTGTGCGATATCGCGGTGAATCAGCAGTGTCTCGACAGCGTTGCAGGCCGCCGCGTACTGGATCTTCGCGTCGACGATGATCGGCAGTGCCTTTTCAGTGTCCGCGTCCTTATCGACATAGATGTGACAGATTCCATCGGCGTGGCCCATGACCGGGATCTTCGTGTTGTTCATGATATGCTGTACAAATTCGTTGGAGCCTCTCGGAATGAGCAGGTCGATGGACTCATGGCACTGCAGAACCTGATCGATATCATCGTGCGTCTCCGCAAGCATCATGCAGCCTTCCGGCAGTCCCGCCGAAAGAGCAGCCTGATAGATCACATCGAACAGCTTTCTGTTTGTCATCTTCGCTTCGCTGCCGCCCTTGAGCATCGCGCAGTTTCCGCTCTTGATACACAGGGAGGATACCTGCACCATGGCGTCCGGGCGCGCCTCAAAGATGACGCCGATGACGCCGATGGCACACGTCTGACGATACAGACGCAGACCTTCGTCCAGTTCTCTTGCCAGCGTGATCCTGTTGAGAGGATCGGCGAGTCCGATCAGCTCTTCGATGCCGGAAAGGACATCCTGTATTTTGTCCTCTCCGAATTTCAGACGCTTGAGCACCGGTGCCGGAATGCCTTTTTCCTCTGCCGCCGCGAGATCCTTTCTGTTTTCCTCCATGATCTCCTGCTTCTGCGCGCGGATGGCATCGGCCACCGCCTGCAGCGCCCTGTTGCGGACTTCTTCGGAAGTCGCCGACATAAACGGACTGACGGCCTTCATCCGGGCCGCTTTTTCCCTGATGTTCATAAGTTTCTACCTGTCCTTTCCTCTGCACCGCATCCTGTTCTTTCCGCTTTATTTTACCACAGAAGAACCCCCGACGTACAGAAATTGCACAAAGCCGTCACACGGCATCTTTTTCTGCGGCCGCTTCGGGTCTGTCCCGCTGCAGTATGCCGCAGGCCGCTCCGCTCCGGTCACTGCAGTATACTGCAGATCATCCGGCGTACGAGAGCATTGATCTCTCTGTAATTCATTTTTTCTTCCTCGCGCAGAATCAGATATCCGCTTTCATATCCGCCCATCTCCCGCAGAGAGAGACAGTCCGCGCCGAGTGCCACGGTATCCGCCACGATGCAGCCGGAGACATTTTCACAGAAAATCACCATGCTGAATTCGTCGCTGCCGTCCGGCAGATCAAATTCGTAACGGTCGCCGAAGCACCGGTACGCGCTGTGGCCGCCGTACACCGTGCCGCTGACCCGGATGTCGCTTCCGTGAAACCGGATCTGCCTGATGTGTACCGGAAATTCGCCCGCAAAAGCGGGAAAGCCGTCATCATGCAGGATCTCGTGGAGGTTCAGCGTGCGCAGAATGCGCATCATATCCGACAGTCTCACGATATCATCCCGGTTGTGCAGCAGGATCGTATCCAGCAGACGTTCCTTCTGTCTTCCGCTGCTCTTCATGTATTCGTAATAAAGCTCCACGCTCTTGGCTCCGTCGATCTCGTCCTTCCGGCTGTCCGCATCTCCCAGATAGGCCTCCACCGTCTTCTGCTTCAGATTCGGCAGAATCTGCGGCAGGTGGGAGTGACAGCGGAGGATCCGGTACAGATCCATGGAATACAGCCGCTCGATCGGAGCGGCGGACAGGCCGTGCTTTGCCATCCGCGTCTTTAAAAACGGCAGATCAAAACGCTGCCCGTTAAATGTCACGACGACGTCCGCCCGGGCGAAGAGCGCCGCATACTGCTCCAGAAGCGCTTTTTCATCTTCAGTGGAGTCCGCAAAATACTGTACGGCCTTTCTGTTTTTTCCGTCCGCAAAGACCGCGCCGCCCAGTATGACAGCCGCCCGCTTCGGAGAAAGGCCCGTCGTCTCGATATCAGCCGCCACGATATTCATGCCGGAAAAATATTCCGAAAAAATAGGGGAATCGTACATCCCGCCTTTTATCTCTTCTATGATCGTCCGCACCATCGTCTTTTCCTCCGCTCCTGTCTGTCTCTGCGCGATCAGTAGCCGCCCTCGAGCTTTCCGAGGAATCCGCGCAGGCGCTCATTGTCGGAGGCAAACATCTCTTCCGGCGTACAGTCCTCGACGATCACGCCTCCGTCCATGAAGATCATGCGGTCGGAAATATCCCGCGCGAAATTCATCTCATGTGTGACGATGACCATCGTCATTCTGCGTTCTGTCAGCGACCGGATGACCTTCAGGACTTCTCCCGTCAGCTCTGGATCGAGCGCTGAAGTAGGCTCATCGAAAAAGAGGATCTTCGGCTGCAGTGCCAGCGCTCTGGCGATGGCGACGCGATGCGACTGGCCGCCCGACAGCTGGTACGGATAGGCGTTTTCCTTGTCCGACAGTCCCATCTGTGCCAGCAGGTCGCGCGCTTCTTTATATACCTCCGTCTTATCCCGCTTCTGAATGTTGATCGGCGCATCCGTCAGATTCCGGATGACGGAATAGTGAGGAAAGAGGTTGAAGCTCTGAAAGACGAGCCCGAAGTTTTTCCGGATTTCTCTCAGTTCCCCCTTCGGGGCATACACCGTGCGGCCGTTTTCCTGCCATGCCGCCCGTTTTCCGAGGTAGGAGAATTCACCTCCGTCGATCTCCTCCAGCATCGTCGCGCAGCGCAGAATCGTCGATTTTCCGGAACCCGACGGGCCGATGATCGAGACGACTTCGCCCTCGCTGACATCAAAGGAAATATCCTTCAGCACCTCCAGATCATCGAAGGTCTTTTTTATATGCTTCATCTCAAGTACTTTCATTACGGCCTCCTCTATCTGAAATAGTTCATTTTCTTTTCGATCTTCACCATCACGGCCGCCACGACGGCGTTGAGTATGTAATACAGAACGCCTGCGAATACGAACGGCAGCATCGACGCCTCTGCAGATGCCAGCGCGCGGGCCGTGCTGAACATCTCGAGAATACCGATCGTGTAAGCCAGAGAGGTATCCTTGACGAGCGTGATCGTCTCATTCGTGACCGGAGGCAGAATCCGCTTGACGACCTGCGGGAATATGATTCTCACGAAGGTCTGAGCTCTGCTGTAGCCGAGGATTCTGGCCGCTTCGTACTGGCCTTTCGGCATCGACTCGATGCCGGCGCGGTAGATCTCCGCAAAATACGCCGCATAATTCAGGACAAAGCTGATGGCGGCCGCAAAGTTTTTCCATTCCGGGCTGATCGTCAGTCCGAAGATATAGTACGGTCCGAAGTAGATGACCATCAGCTGAAGCATCAGAGGCGTGCCTCTCATGATGGAGATATAGACGCTGGTGATCACTCTTAAAATGGAGTATTTTGACATTCTGCCGAAGGAAATCAGCAGTCCGAGGGGAAGCGAGAAGACGAGCGTCACCGCAAACAGCAGGACGGATACGCCCATACCCTCCAGGATCTTTGTCAGTATAATCGAAATCGGCATTCTGTTACCCTTTCTACTATATGGTTAGTCTGTATGGTTAATCTGTTTTTTCATCATATCGCATCACAGGCCGGTATCTTCGGCATCTTCCTGTCTGCCTCCGTACTGAATTTCCGGTGAAAAAGTCCAAAAAACCGCAGAAAAAGGCTATCTCCCGACAGCCTTCTTTCTCCCTGTGTTATAAAATACCGTTTATTTTCCGACAGTCGTGATATCTTCGCCGAACCACTTTGTCGAAATCTCTGCCAGCGTTCCGTCTGTCGCCATCTCTTCGAGTGTGCTCTGTACCTTGTCGCGCAGCTCCGTATTTCCGAGCTTGAAGCCGACGCCGTACTCTTCTTCGGCGATCACATCATCGAGGATCGTAAAGCCTTCTCCGCCGCGCTGCTCGATCTGATAGGAAGCGACGACGATATCCATCGCTACCGCGTCACATGCGCCCGCTTCCAGATTCATGAAGCCTGTATTGTAGTCAGGTACGATGTCAAGGCTTCCGAAGGTGCTGCTCAGCTCTTTGTTTTCGTCCAGTGCCGCCTGTGCGGAAGAATCTGTCTGTACATTTACGATCTTGCCCGCCAGATCCGCTGCGGAAGCGATGCCGGAATCCGAACGTACGACGAATACCTGCTGATTGTTCAGATAAGGCTCGGACCAGAGGTAGTCATCCTCTCTGCCGTTCATCGTAAAGCCGTTCCAGATGCAGCTGATGTTTCCGGAATTCAGAAGAGCGTCCTTGGAATCCCAGTCGATCGGTCTCGCTTCAAAGTCCATGCCGAGTCTTTCCGCCACTTCCGCCGCAAGCTCCAGGTCAAATCCCGTATATTCGCCGTCCTCGCCGACAAATCCCATCGGAGGGAAGTTCTGGTCGAATCCTACGATGAAGGTATTGCCCGTATCGGTACTTTCCGCATCCGCGCTGGCGGAAGAGCCGCCGGCTGTATTTTTCTCGTCGCCGCAGCCTGCCAGTACACCCATCACCATGATGAGACATAACATTACTGATAAAATCTTTTTCATAGTTCCTCCTCGCACCCGCTTCCTGCGGGCTTACTAATCTGGTGCGGGAACGTTCCCCGCTTTCTACCGTTCATTTTAGCATAGCATCTTTGAGTGTGCAACGAAAGATTTTACCGAAGCATTACATTATTGCATCATTTCATCACCGCTTTATCGCAGTATTCTGTTAACCCGGACTGCGCCGCTTGCAGTCTCTCTTTTCATACTGTAAAATCAGCAGCAGAACAGAAAACCGCCGGACCGGCTGAAGTCCGACCGGAACGGACCGAAAGGAGTTTACATTTATATGATACGTTTTGACAGCGATTATACGGAAGGCGCCCATCCTTCCATTCTCAGGCTTCTCAGTGATACAAATATGGAGCAGACCTGCGGCTACGGAGAGGACGATTACTGCCTGCGGGCGGCTGACAGGCTGAAGGAGCTCTGCCATGCCCCGGACGCCGACGTCCATTTTATCACCGGCGGCACGCAGACAAACCTGGCGCTCATCACTGCGGCGCTCAGACCTCATCAGGGCGTGATCAGCGCCGATACCGGACATATCGCCGTCCACGAGAGCGGCGCCATAGAAGCTTCCGGACACAAAATCCTCACACTGCCGAATACCGACGGAAAAATTTCAGCCCGGCAGATCGCCGAAATGTGTGAAGCACATTATGACGATGAAACAAGAGAGCACATGGTACAGCCCGGTCTCGTCTATCTCTCGCAGCCGACAGAACTCGGCACGCTCTACTCCGCCCGCGAGCTTGCGGATATCCGCAGCACCTGCGGCCGTTTCGGACTCTTCCTGTATATCGACGGCGCGCGCTGCGGTTACGGGCTGGCGGCGGAGAGTGCGGATTTTTCGCTTCCGCTGCTCGCAGAGCTGTGCGACGCCTTCTATATCGGAGGTACAAAGGTCGGAGCGCTCTTCGGGGAGGCGCTGCTGATACTCCATCCGGCTCTGCAGAGAGATTTCCGCTATATTCTCAAACAGCGCGTCGGCCGTCTGGCCAAGGGGCGTCTCCTGGGTCTGCAGTTTCTCGCTCTGTTTACAGACGATCTTTACCTCCGCATCTCGCAGCATGCAGATAGGCTGGCCTGCCGCATCCGTGACGCTCTTTCCGCCTGCGGGTGCCCGATGCTGCTTCACTCCGACACAAATCAGCAGTTTCCCGTCCTGCCGGATGATGTCTGCGAAAAGCTCTCGGAAAAATACGTCTTTTCTCACTGGCAGCGCTTCGACGATACGCACAGCGTCGTCCGCTTCTGTACCGGCTGGGCTACGAAGGAAGAGAACGTCGACATGCTGATCCGAGATATCACTGCTCTGCTGAAAAACGGCTGATGCGCAGCCGCTGTGTGGTACAGTCCGCCGCAGCCGTCTCTTTTTTCGTTTCATCACATTTTCGCGCTGCTTTTGTGCAGACGGCTCTGAGACCGGATTGTCCGCTCCGGAGCCGTCCGCACGAAATCCGAAAATTTTTTTAAAATCATATTGACAAATCTGAGAATCCGTTGTATCCTAACTTAGTCAGCTGATGACAGCGTCAGAGGACAGATAATATATATGTAATTTGCACGCGTGGCGGAACTGGCAGACGCGCACGGTTCAGGTCCGTGTGGATTAACCTCCGTGGAAGTTCGAATCTTCTCGCGTGCACCATGAAAACGAAATCGCTTTTTTTCTGCG
>CALXIZ010000058.1 GCA_944388495.1 uncultured Clostridia bacterium
CTGCATGATATTGACGCCGAGCGCCTCCAGGCAGTCCGCCGTTCCGCACCGGGAGGATGCCGCGCGGTTTCCGTGCTTTGCAACCTTCAGGCCGCCGGCTGCCGCCACCAGTGCGGAAGTCGTCGAAATATTGAAGCTCCGGGCATTGTCTCCTCCCGTACCCACGATTTCAAAGACCTCAGTCTCCGTATCCACTCTGACGGAATGTGACCGCATCGCTGCCGCGCAGCCGGCGATCTCGTCCACCGTTTCCATCCGCGCGCTTTTTGTGGAAAGCGCCGCTAAAAAAGCCGCATTCTGTGTGGGTGTCGTCTCTCCGTTCATGATCTCGTTCATCGCGGCATACGCCTCTTCAAATGTCAGATCTTCCTTATTTACGATCTTTACGATAGTCTCTTTCATCACGCTTCATACCTCCTTTATGAAATTTTCAAGGATCCTCTTTCCGTCCGGCGTCATCACGGATTCCGGATGAAACTGCACGCCGAAGACGGGATATCTCTCATGCTGTACCGCCATCACCTCTCCGTCGTCTGCGACAGCCGTGATCTTCAGTTCAGGCGGAACGGAGGCGGCGTCCGCCGCGAGAGAATGATACCTGGCGGCAGATATGATCCCGGGACATCCGTAAAACAGCGGACAGTCCGTCCGGAGTCTGATCTCCGACTGTTTTCCGTGCATCAGCTTTTTCGCGTAGGTCACCGCCGCGCCGAATGCGGCGCAGACCGCCTGATGTCCGAGACAGACGCCGAGAATCGGGATCTCTTTTCCGAGCGCCGTCACCGTCTCCATGATCATCCCCGCATTTTCCGGTCTGCCGGGACCCGGAGAGAGAATAATCCGGGACGGAGCCGTTTTTCGTATCTCTTCCGCCGTCATCTCATCGTTTCGGATCACTCTGATATCCGGCTCGATTTCTCCGACGAGCTGGAAAAGATTATAGGAAAAGCTGTCATAATTATCGATCAGAAGAATCATTTTTCCACCTCCTGTGCGAGCTTCAGCGCCTTCAGCGGAGACGCCGCCTTATTCAGACACTCCTCGAATTCCTTCTCCGGAACGGAATCCGCCACGATACCCGCTCCGCTTCTGACAAACACCCTCCCGTTCTTTTTATACGCGATGCGTATGGCGATGCAGGTATCCAGATTTCCCGTAAAATCGATATAGCCGACGGCGCCGCCGTAGATGCCGCGCCTGTTGTTTTCCAGTTCGCCGATTATCCGGCACGCCCTGATCCTGGGAGCGCCGGAGAGCGTTCCGGCGGGAAGCACCGCCTCCACGGCATCCAGCGCATCACAGTCACTGCGGATTTCGCCGCGCACCGCCGACCCGATATGCATGACATGAGAAAAGCGCTCTATCGAATGAAGCTTCTCCACCCGCACGGTGCCGAAGCGGCTGATCTTTCCGAGATCATTTCTTCCCAGATCGACCAGCATATTGTGTTCGGCGAGTTCTTTTTCATCCGCCAGAAGCTCCGCTTCCAGAGCGCCGTCCTCCTCTGCCGTCCTTCCTCTCGGCCTCGTCCCCGCCAGAGGAAACGTATGCAGTATGCCGTCCTCCAGCTTTACCAGCGTCTCCGGAGATGCTCCGGCGACCTCGATATCCGTTCCCGAAAAATAGAACATATACGGCGAGGGATTTTCCGTACGCAGTACGCGGTACGTATCGAGCAGACTCCCCTCAAAAGGAGCGGAAAAACGGTTGGAAAGCACGATCTGAAAAATATCTCCCTCCCGGATATGATGCTTTGCTTTTTCGACCATACCGCAGAAACGCTCTTTCTCAAACAGCGGCACGATCTCTCCCGTCATTCTGCCCGGCCACTCTTTTTTCTTTCCGCAGCGGATCAGCTCCTCCAGTTTTTTCAGTTCCCGCACGGCCCGTTCATATTCTTTTTTCCGTTCCCCGCTCTCGCCTCCGAGACTCATATTGACGATCAGAATGATCTTCTGCCGGATATTGTCAAACGCGATCACCTTATCGAAGAGCATCAGATCGACATCTTTAAAGTTTTCCGTGTCCTCTGCTGTGCTCTCCGCAGCCGGTTCACTGTATCTGAGATAATCGTACGAAAAATAACCGACCAGTCCTCCGGTAAACGGAGGAAGATACGCAAAACGCGGACTCCTGTATTGCGACAGCACGCTGCGCAGATATTCCGAAGGGTTTTCCGTCATAAAGGTCTGCCTCCCGGCATCCGAAACGACGCTCATGCTCCCTTCGGTACAGGTGATTTCCATTTTGGGATCAAATCCCAGAAAAGTATAGCGTCCCCATGTTTCATCCGTCTGCGCCGATTCCAGAAGCCAGCAGTGCCGTGATACGCCTTTCAGTATTTTTACCGTCTCGATCGGTGTCGTGAAATCCGACAGGATCCCGCAGCTTACGGGAAGCACATCATACTTTCCGGCAGCTGCGTTTTTTTCAATTTCAAACATATCAGGAAAAATTTTCATTTCTCTTACCTCCGGAAAAATCTCTTCTGACTTTTTCTGCCGGAGAAAAGAAAAACGCCCCCGACAGAAATGCTTTTTCTGTCAAGGACGAATATGTACATCTGATGTAGACACTATCCGCGGTGCCACCTTGAATTCACGGAACGACCCGTGCGCTTAGCGGGATACCATCATATCCCCGGCAAATGACGTCTGCCTGCAACGTCGCAGAATACTCAGAGAAATTTCTCCTTTGACTGCGCCCTCCGCGGTCCATTTGACAGTTTGTTTCCCGCCTGATTCTCAGCATCGCAGGCTCTCTGTAGGGGCATCACTGCCGTTATCTCCGCTTCAACGGTTTGATGTATTAAATTTTTTATGATAGTAGCTCATTTGGAGCAGAAAGTCAACCATTTTTTTGTTTTTTTGTACTTCCGGATCATAAATCAGCCTGACAGATGGAATCGTTCCTGAGACACGGCCGGTCTCTCATCTCAGGCCGGCTTTTTCCTGCCGGCGGCCGTCTGTATGATACAGGCGATGACAGCTCCCGCCGCGAGGCAGACTGCGGAAATAAGCCAGTCCGCTCTGATATTTCCCGGAAACAGCGCCGCGGAAACGGCCGGCGTGATCAGAGAAGAGAAATATTGTCCTATACCGCTGACAGCAAAGAAATAGGACGTAATGACCGGAATCGCGCTTTCTTTTCGCACGGTCCTTCCGAGAGCCTGGCAGATGGCATCATTAAACATCGGAAATCCGAGGCCGAATACGACGGATGCCAGACACATCATGGCGAAGGACTGCGCAAAATAGGCGATCCCAAGGCCGATACCCAGAAGCAGTACAGCGAAGACAACGGTGTACTGCCGGAATATTCTGACGAAAAAGACGCCGTACAGAAGACCGCACACGGCAAAGGCTACAGACATGACGGTAAGAACGGTGGAAGCAGCACTGGCTGAAAGCCCCAGACCTCCCTCTTCCGGAGCTGAACATACGATGATCGAACAGTTTGTCATGTAGGTATAGGCGAAAATCATCACGAGGACGCCGCCGGTGATCAGCAGAATCCAGCTCGACACAGTAAAGGATCCTTTCTTTTCTCCGTCTTCCGCCGGCGCAGCCTTCTCTTCTTCCACATCAGGAATTTTCATGATCATGAGAATGACGCACGGAACGGCGATCAGAGCGATCAGATAGGAGAAGCGGTAATTAAAATATGTAGCGATCAGGCCGGAAAGCTGCATGACGACAATTCCGGCTATGGCTCCCGTCGTACTTCGGATTCCCATCAGTTTATTCGCCTCATCCCCCTGAAACAGGCTCATGACGTAAGCAGCTGAAGAAGGATAGATGATTCCCATGCCGAGTCCGGCGCATATACGGGCGGCGGGTATTACCCAGAATCCCGGAATGAAAGCCGGCAGAGCCTGAAGCATTGCGAGAACGGTGGCGATGATCAGAAGTTTTTTTCTGCCTAAAAATTTCAGAAGTACTCCCATCAGAAGTCCGACTACGACCATCGACAATGTATTAAGCGTTTCGAGCTGTTTGATAAACGTGCCGTAAGTCTCTCCGTATTCCGCATTGATCGTTCCCAGAATCGGCGTCTGAAGAGTGATCGTATACTGTGTCACGATGATCGAGAGAATGGCCGCTTTTACTCCGATTCCGTATCTCTTTTCCATACTTTTCTCTCCTTTCACAAAACAGATTTCCCGCATCATACTTTTTCCGCATCCGCAGGCTGTACATCCGCTCAGAAATGAAATCCGTCCCAGACATCTCTGCCGGTGTATTCTTTTGCGGTTTCCTCTCCGCGAACGACGCGCAGCACTCCGGCCGCCAGAGCTTCCATTTCAAACTCGCCCGGATAGACGCTGAAGCCGGCGATCCAGCTCAGATACTCTCTGAGCGACGACACCAGATATTCCGAATGAGCCATTCCCCCCGTCAGAAGAATCCGGTCCACCTCTCCTTTCAGGACGACTGCCATGGAACCGGCCGTCTTGGCGATCTGGTAGATCATGGAGTCGAGCACCATCTTCGCGTAAAGATTTCCTTCCCGGATCTCTGCTTCCACTCTGCGCAGATCATCCGTTCCCAGATGATCCATAAGGCCTCCCGTCTTTGTGATATGCGACAGCATCTCATGCTCCGTATATTTTCCGCTGTAGCACATACGGACCAGAGGAGCTGACGGTATCGCCCCGGAACGCGTGGCTGTCATCGGGCCTTCGCCTTCGATGATGTCATTGGAATCCACCATCAGCCCTCTGCGGTGTGCAGTGATCGACATGCCTCCGCCGATATGGCAGACGATGAGATTGAGTTCCTCATATCTTTTTCCGTTCTCCTTTGCATAACGGTGCGCGATTTCTTTCTGATTCAGAGCGTGTATTCTGCTCTGACGGTAAAGATCCTTAAATCCCGTCATCCGTGCGACATCCTGAAATTCATCGACGCTCGGACCGTTGACGATATAGGCCGGTTTTTCAAATTTTTTTCCCAGCTTTCCGCAGATTCTGGTCGCCAGTTTTCCCGGATGTCCTTTTTCTCCCCCGAACTTATAGGTATCCCTGAGCATGACGTCATTGATCGCATAAGCGCCCGATTCGATAAACACCTGGGCTCCGCCCCGCGCGGAAAAAATGTCAAAATCCTCAAACGTCATACCGTGTTTTTTCAGCTCTTTTTCGATCAGTTCCGCCGCAAACATTTCGTGCTCCGCCAGATCTTCGAAATGAGCCGGATACTCGCCGTCTCCGGATGACCAGCTTTTCGAAAAAATCTTTTCCTCATCACGGAAAGCCGCGATTTTCGTCGATGTCGATCCGAAATTCAGGCACAGAATTTTTTCTGCCATGGAAATTCTCCTTCCCCTCTATTCTTTTTCCTTTATATGCACATGAGCGTAAATCGCGGCCAGTGCCATAGAACGGTACTTTCCCTCGATCGGGCCGCCTCTCGATCCGAACAGAACGGGAACCTCCAGCCCCAGAATCAGACTGGCGTCCTTCGCGTCCCCGAAGTAGCCGATTCCCTTGATCAGCATGTTTCCGCACAGGATGTCAGGCACTACGAGCAGATCGGCATCTCCGGCCACGGGACTCTGATACCCTTTGATTTCGGCAGCTTCCTTCTGAATCGCCAGATCCAGAGAGATCGGGCCTTCTACGATACATCCCGCGATCTCGCCTCTCTGATTCATCTGTTTGAGCATATCGGCTTCCACAGTATCCTTTTGTTTCGGATTTACTTTTTCGATCGAAGATAATACCGCTACCTTCGGCGTTTCGATGCCGACAGCGTGCAGCATGCTGACGCCGTTGCGGATGATTCCCGCTTTGCGGACAAGATCCGGAAATGTATTGACGCCGGGATCTGAAAAAGCGATCAGCTTGTGATATTTTTTCAGCTCCAGCAGGCCGCAGGCTGAAACACAGTCTGTCTTTCCGATGCCGGTATCGTCGTTTAACAGGGCACTCAGAAGAGTACCTGTCTCGATAAGTCCTTTGACAATCATCTTCGCTTTTCTTTCTTTCACGAGACGGACTGTAGTCTGACAGACTGCTTCGTCGTCTTTCGCGTCGATGATGTCATATCCCTGCCCGGGGTCTTCGCCGCATTCTCTCAGAATATGAACGATCTGTTCCGCATCCCCGATCAGAAGCGGACGGATATATCCGTCCTGCTTTCCCTTCACAACAGGCTCGATCACATGCAGATCCGCTGCCCCGGCCACGGCCGCCGGAACGTTCAGCTTCATCGCTCCGGCAGTATTGACGAGGTCTTCCATAGTATGTATCTTCATTTTTCCGTCCTTTCCGTCAGCTTCAGGCCGTATATCCGGAGCCTCCGGCCAGCGCAAACCGGCGTATGCGCGTGAAGGTGGAGGCTGTGGTAAATCCTTCTCCCGTAAAGGTAGCTATCGTAGAAGAGCCCTTTCCCGTGCCTCCCATTCCGGTAGCCGCCACCGTCGCTCCGTTTGCGACGAAACAGGTCGTCCCGATCCTTCTGGCAAAATCCGTGATTCTGTCTATATCCTTCGACCAGATCGCCGCGGAATGTCTGCAGCCCGCTTCCGCGCGGATCGCCAGCTCCATCGCCTCTTTCACATCGCGGCACCGCACTACCGGAAAGATCGGCATCAGCTGTTCACATTCCACAAACGGCTGCTCATACTCCGCCTCAAAGACAGCCAGCATCAGGTCTCCCTCGCTCGGCGCCACGCCGGAGCTTTCCAGGATGAAATTCGCATCGTGTGCGACATATTCTTTCTTCGGCTTGTATTTTCCCTCCGCATTTTTCATCAGAACAGTATCCGTGATTTTTTGCACTTCCTCTTCATTGAGAATTCTCGCTCCGTTTTTTTCGATTTCCTCCATAAAACGGTCAAATACCGCGTCTACCACGAAAGCCTCTTTTTCCGTGATGCAGAGCATGTTGTTCTCAAACGGGATGTTTTCATACAGTATTTTCGCCGCCAGAGGAACGTCCGCCGTCTCGTCGATGACGACAGGGACATTTCCCGGACCGGCTGCGATGACTTTTTTATTCGATTTCATCAGCGTATCCACCATGAATTCTCCGCCGGTTCCGATGAGAAGCTCCACTTTCGGAGAATCCATGATCACCTGCAGCGTATCCATATCGGGGATCTTTACCATCGTCGCCAGATTTTCCGGTCCTCCCGCTTCGAGCACAGCGGAATTGACCAGCTGAACCGCTTTGGCGGCAGCCGTCTTTCCGTCCGGATGCGCGTTGAAGACGATCGAATTTCCGGCAGCCAGCATCATCATCGCATTGGATGCCACCGTGACGAACCCGTTTGTCACCGGCGTCAGCGCGCCTACCAGTCCTACCGGTGCCTCATATTCCACCGTCAGACCGGCTCCGGAAGCGAAAACCTTCGGCTTCAGACTCGAAGTATCCTCCGCAAACTGAATGGAAGCGATATTCTTCACCAGCTTTTCCGGAAGCCTGCCGTATCCCGTCTCCTCAAATTCCGCGATCGTATCCGCCTCGATGACTTCCATACATTTTTCCTTGATTCTTGAAATCATGCGGTCTCTGTCCATCGTCGTGTATTCCAGCATCAGTTTTCTCTGCGCCTCATATGCCGCGTCGATCGCTTCCGCAATATCGTCAAATACGCCCAGTTCATGTGCACCCATTCTGTAAACCTCCTGTCGCTTTTTTCTCCTTCTGCCCGGCGTCCGGCAGCTTTTTCCGCCGCCGGACATTTTCCTGCTTCCTACTGATAGTTGTCCCACATCTTTGCGATCAGTTCTTTGAACTTCTCCACGGAAACGGGAACCGGCGTGTTGTAGTAAAACGGATTTGTCGCAATCGCCTCCTCCGCAAGGCCGATACACTCCTCCCTGCCGAAGTTTTTCTCTTTCATGGAAGGAATGCCGCAGTAACGCATAATGCGGTAGATTTCATCGGCGAGCAGATCTCCGATCTCTCTGCCGGTGGCATTTTCAGAAACACACAGCCTCATGGCCTCTGCGATATCTCTTCCCCTCTGAGGATCATGCTCCGCGCCGAACCGTGCGACTTCTCCGAGCGTGTACGAACAGGCCAGTCCGTGTCCGACTCCGAAGTGTCCGCCCAGCTGATGCCCGAACGCATGTCCGAAATGAACGCCCGTATTGCTGAAAGCGATTCCGGCGAAATTAGACGCCTGCATCAGCTTTGTACGCCGTTCGACGTCACTTCCGTCATCACATGCCTGTTTCAGATTCGCCGCAATCAGTTCGATCGCCTTCAGCGCCAGCACATCGCTCATCGGATCATTGGCTCCCGATGTATAGGATTCCAGCGCATGAGAAAACGCATCAAATCCGCTGTTTGCCGTCACACCCAGCGGACAGGTCAGCGTGAGCTCCGGATCCAGAACGGCGATATTTCCGCTGGCAAATACGCCTCCTTTCGCATGTGTCCCCGCCTCCGAGACGACAGCTACCCGCGTGATTTCCGAACCTGTTCCGGAAGAAGTCGGCACGAGGATACACGGTACATGAGAAGGCACTTTCCCCGTCGAAAGAAAATAATCGCTGATCGGCCCCGGATTATCCAGCATGACAGATACCATCTTCGCCGTATCCATAGAGCTTCCTCCGCCCATTCCGATCACACAGTCCACATCCTCTTTGCGCGCCTTTTCTCCGGCCTCTGTGACATCGGTATCCACCGGATCCGGCTTTACATCGTCATATCCCACAGGTATGCAGCCGTTCTCCTGAAGAATCCTCATCACGCGTTCCGCGGCGCCGGCAGCTTTCACACCCGCGTCATAGACGACAAACGGTTTCAAACAGCCGAATCCCTTCACCACATCCGCAAGCTTTCCGACCGAACCGGCCCCGAAAATGACGGGACATTCCTGTTCGTAGCGTCCTCCTGTGATTTCCATATGTTCCTCCCTTTCCGACCGTCTTTCATGATCTTTTTTCGATCCTCTCCGATCTGAATTCTGAAATAACTGATTGATATGAACGATTAGTGGCAGAGTCAGTAGTTGATACCTCTGACTTTTCTTCATTGTAGCAATCAGATACGTCAAAGTCTTCGGCGCCGCCTACGAGAAAAAACGGGATTTTAATATAAAGCGACAGAAACTGTTCATATTTTTCCACAAACTGACGATCATACTTTGTAAAATGTTACAATCCGAAAAAGTACCTGTTACGAGTTTATCCGGGTATAATAGAGTTATCCTTTTCTCACGCCGTCTTCCGTTTTTGAACCGGATTTTAAAGATTCACAAAAATTCCGCCTGCCGTGCCGGAGTCCGCAGGATGTATCCTTTCCGGCAGAACATCGGATCTTCGTTATTTTTATGTACAAGTTATTTCCCATATTATGTAATTTTCATCAGATCAGGCCGGTATCGGTAATATGACTGATGATCCGTTTTTTCCTGAAATTTACATATTATAAAAGGAGGAATACAGCTTATGGCGATCACATTGTCTGAACTCATCTCGATGCTTCCTGAAAATTCAAAGAGCTACTGTCCTCTCACCGATTCCGTTTTTCGCTCGGTGCGCCCGTCGGAGGAGATCCGGTACGGAGAAGAGATATCTGCACACTGTCTTTTTTACGGGCAGTTTTCTTCGGTCCGCAATATCAGAAATCTGAAAAACTGTTCTTTCATTCTGTATTCCGACAGACCCGTCACCTTCCGGACTGCCGATCTGTCCTGTAACCTGCTGATTGTCTTTGATTACGGGGAATTTGAATCTCTGATCGAAACGATACGCACAAAACTGGAGGAGCAGGTTCTTCTCAGCGATATTTCGGAAGAATGTCTGAGAATCATAAAAAAAGCCGACAACTGTCAGCCGCTGCTGGAATACGCTTATTCTCTGCTGAACAATCCCGTCCTCTTTGTCGATGTCACATTTAACTACATCGCTTCTGCGGGAACCGGCACTCCCGGACGCGAGCCGGTATGGGACTTTACGATCGAAAACGGATACATGCCGAACTATTATCTCGAAGCGCTCTTCGATCCGGTAAAATCCTCTCACGGCGATCAGGACGAGATTCTGATTCTGGAGGAAGAGGCCGGAAAGTATCTGCAGCATTATCAGATCGCCGCCAAAGTATCGGATCCTTACATGATTACAGGTTATCTGAAGCTTCTGGAGATCAACCGCAGAATCACAGAGTTCGACCGCTCGGTCCTGATTCTTTTCAGCCGCTTTCTTTCCATACTGGAGACGGGAAGACGAGAAGAAAAAAAACGCTTCCATAGAAGATATTTTCATCCATTCGATTCTCACCGGCACATTCCGCAGCCGGGAAGATCTGAGAGGAAAACGAACCGCGCTCGGCATCCGTTTTTTTGACTGTCTGCAGATCATTACGATCGAAAGAAAGGATCATCTGCAGCAGGAAGAAGACCGCATCGCTTTTCTTCTGAAAAAGATACGGAAATTTTTCGAACGGCATCACGTCGTGATGCTCGACAACTATTTTGTGATTCTATACGATACAAAAGAAGAGGATCAGGGGCGGGTGCTCAGTCAGAATACGGAATTCCTCTCTTTTCTGCAGGAACACGAATGCCAGGCGAATTTCAGCTACCCGTTCCGCGATCTGTTCGACACGCCGCAGTATTATCAGCAGACATTGTTCTGTATCTCGCTGCGCGATCTGTTCGTTGAAAACCGCCCGGTTCTTTTTTATGAGGATATCATCGAGTATCATATGCTGATTCATTTCAGCAGCATGACGAATCTCGATTTTCTGATTCATCCGATCGTCCGCAGACTTCAGGAGACTGACAGGGAAAACAACAGCAATTATCTGGAGACGCTCTTCGCCTATATCCGCCATTCTCAGGATCTCTCAAAGACCGCACAGGCGATGTTCATCCACTATAACACGCTGCGCTACCGGATCAGCCGGATCATCGAGCTGACCGATATCGATTTTTCAAATGCGAGAACGATCTTTCTCATCAGCATCTCCGAGCGGATTCTCAATATCCAGAACATGCAGAAATATCAGAAGAAAATTCCGCTGGAAGAATTTCAGAAACAGTCTGACTTCAGCTGAAAGAGCAAAAAACACATCCGAGTGTCGAATGACACGCGGATGTGTTTTTCGCTCTGATTTCGTCGTCTGCACTTTTATTCAGTTTATGATATTCCGATTTATGCTTTGAGAAAATAAGCCGCCTCGTATCCCGTCCGGACGGCCGCTTCGATTCTGCCGGAGACTGCGGCGTCACCCAGAACTCTGACATTATCGAATACCGCCGCGATCTGTTCTGTCAGCTCCGTATCCGGCCGGTTTCCCAGCGAGATCACGAAGGCATCCGCTCTTACTTTCACAGTCTCACCGCTGTCCGTCAGCCGGAAAACAGCCGTGTCGCTTTCGACGGAAAGCAGCTCTGTCTTCGTATTCAATTCCGCTCCGTATTCCCGCAGACGCATGAGACAGTCCGTCAGAATCTGAGGGAACACGCCGGGGCCGATCTCGTCCGCCATCTCGAATATTCGCACGCGGTTGCCCCGCTCCGCCAGAAACTCCGCCGTCTCAATCCCCGTCATGCCGGAGCCTATGACGGCCACATCACAGCCGCGCAGGACGATCTCTTCTCTCAGAATATTTTCCGTATCACAGACCTTTTCACCGTCGATGCCCGGAATCGAAGACGGCATCACCGGTTTTGTACCGTGAGCCAAAAAGACCGCATACGGATTCAGTTCTTTCAGTCTTTCCGCCGTCGCCGCACAGTTCAGCCGGATTTCCACGCCGTATTTTTCCAGCTGATAAAGCTGATACTCGAGCAGATATTTCGTTTTTTCCTTTTTCGGCGGTTTTGAGGCGAGATACGTCTTTCCTCCGCAGATTCCCTGTTTTTCAAAGATAACGGGATGAAATCCGCGCATGGCCAGGATTCTTGCCGCCTCCATTCCGGCCGGACCGGCTCCCGCGACAGCCACGACGCGGCCGCGTCCGTCGCGGGGCATCGTTTCGGTGCAGACCTCCGTCTCCTTTCCGCCTTCATAATTGACGGCGCACGCCATTCTGATATCCGGATCCGTATCGGCGGCGCCCAGCGATTCCATACAGTACATGCACTGAATGCACTTGCGGATCTCCTTCAGCCTGCCCTCCTTCGCCTTCCGCGCCCATTCGGGATCCGCAAAGAAGGTGCGCGCGGATCCCATCATGTCGATCTTTCCCTCCGCGATGGCCGCTTCACAGAAGTCGGGATCCCGCAGCACGGCGGCTCCGATGACAGGAACGGACACGGCGCTCTTTACCGCCGCGGCCATATTCAGCTTCCAGCCCTGATCGAAACCCACAGGTTCCCAGGAGACATTCATAGTTTCGTAAATCCCCGCGCTCACGTCCAGAGCATCCACGCCCTGTTCCTCCAGATGGACAGCGATCCGCACTCCCTCCTCCAGGCGGATTCCCGCCTCCTGTATGCCTGCGTAATCCAGACACTCGTCCGCGGAAAACCGGACCAGGATCGGAAAATCCTGTCCGCAGGCCCGGCGGATTCCCCCGATGATCTCGTCGAGAAACCGCATGCGGTTTTCAAAGCTGCCTCCGTATTCGTCCGTCCTCTTATTCGTATAGG
>CALXIZ010000059.1 GCA_944388495.1 uncultured Clostridia bacterium
GGGATCTTGGCGAATACGTCAAAACCAGCCCCACGGCTACTACCTCTTGCACTTCCTACAGTGACCTTAGCGAATGCACTTCTCAATTTACCCAAATCACTTCCGGCATGACTCCTTACACTGAAGCTATTAATGAGGGTAAATTGCCAGCAGAAAACGTTGCTGTCAGTGGCAATCAGTACGATGCCCATTTCCTGGCCGGAAACTATTACTCCTGGGGAGCTGCCACGGCCGGCACCGGGAACGATATAGCCGATGTTGGAGACGCTTCCGGTTCCATTTGCCCTATAGGTTGGCGTCTTCCTAAAGGCGACGGAATCAACACAGAAAACGACAGCTTCTACAACTTACTCGACTACTACAGTCTTACTAGTTCTCCTACATCCGGAAACAATAATATAGCTACCTCTCCACTTTACTTTGTGCGCAATGGCGAGGTCTATCCAGAAAGTTGTCTTGATGGTGTTGGGAGCAGTGGTTCATATTGGTCCGGACGAGCAAGCTCTGATATGTACACATATTACCTGAGCTTCACGTCGCGGCAAGTAGGATTGAGCGATCGCTATCGAGGCGAAGGGTATTCTGTGCGTTGCGTAGCAAATTGGAAATAAGCAAAGATAAAATTGTAGATATAAAGCTAATCAAAAAGGGCCGAGTTACGGCTCTTTTTGTGTACGTCATTTGGCCTATGATGATCTCGCATGTTTTTTTCAAACACAAGAAGCTGATCTGTTACATATGGTATTTAGTTACCGCCTGAACACCAACAACTACCCAGCAGCCACGCAACGGACAGAGAGGCCGTAGTAGCGATAGTCGCCGTACGTACGGATGCCGCCCGAGTAAAAGTACAAGACGTACGCGACGCTAGACGAGACAGGAGTAGATGACCAATAGTAGCCGTAGCACCCCGCATCGTACAGCGAACTAGCAGTGTTGCCGCCGCGCAGAAGGTAGTGATTAAGTAGGATGCTCACAATTGTAAAATGGTGCAAACTTGTCCTCCGTATCACCCACAATGAAAATTGGCGCAAATATGTCATAATATGATATACTTTAGAAAGTGGCGTTAGTGATATCCATAGACGACGTCATAACACAGAATAAAAACTGCCGCGTATTCTGCATGTGCGGCATCAGTGATATGCAGAAGCGGGAATTATCGTATAGAAGATACTGAAGAGATATACCGGCCTTTCTGTATAATCGGGAAACGAAAACCGGAAACCGGATGAGGAAGGAGTGAAGAGTATGCAGGTGGAAAAACTTCTTGATGAGAGACAGATGAACGGGAAAGTGGGACTTTTCGCTAAAGTGACGATTCCGCCGGATGATGTTCTCGATTATCATGAACATCACCGTGAGACGGAAACCTATTATATTCTGTCGGGCGAAGGGATTTATAATGACAACGGAACGGAAAAACGGGCCGCGGCGGGCGATGTTTTTTTCTGTGAGGACGGAAACGGCCACGGGATCAGATGTGTCGGAGAAGAACCTCTGATTTTCATGGCGCTGATTATTCTGAACTGAAAAAGAACGCAAAGTATTTATTGACAAAAAAAGAAAAAACGATTATACTATCGACGTGATTATCAGTATATTGGTTCTGTAGAGAAAGGAATCTGTTTTTATTATGGACGACGCCGATCATAACGACGCTGACCGAATAAGATACGAAAAGACATATACCGCGGATATGACGGATATCATATCTGCGGAGCGCATAAAATCCGCGGATGCGTCTGTATCTGCCGGAAAACAAGGCATGACTGCGCCCTTTTTGGGATGAGCCATGTCTTTCTTTTTGTTTTTGTCTTTGAGATGTTTCGGCATTCTTCTGATGCTGACTGTGCCGAAGCATTTTGGAAAAACCGCAGAGTGCCGGAGGTGCGGCCGCAGAATAAATTTCTGCAGAATAGGAAATATGAAAGTTATATCTTTTCCGGCAGTTTTTTCAGGAAAGGAGAGAAAAATCCTGTATGGATGATCATCACAAACGAATGCCGTGGCATTCAAAAAAAACAGAAGAGGTGTTTGCAGATCTGAGAACCTCGGAGGAGGGACTGAGCGATGCCGAAGCGGCACGCAGGCTGAAGGAGAATGGGTATAACAGGCTGCGTTCGAAACCGCCCAAGACAGTGCTGCAGATGTTAAAGGAGCAGATTACGGATCCCATGGTGATGATTCTGATCGGCGCGGCGATACTTTCTGCCGTTCTGAAAGAATGGACGGAAGCGACGGTTATTTTCTTTATCGTCGTTCTCAATGCGGTAATCAGTATCGTCCAGGAAAAAAGCGCTCAGACTTCTCTCGAGGCGCTGAAGCAGATGGGAGCACCGACTGCGCGTGTACTTCGTGAGGATGAGGAAAGCGTCATTCCCGCAGCGGAGCTGGTCACCGGAGATATCGTCTTTTTAAGCGACGGGGATATGGTTCCGGCCGATATGAGGCTGATCGATTCCGCAAATCTGAAGATTCAGGAAGCTTCACTGACCGGAGAGTCTGTTCCTTCCGAGAAGGATGCGGATGAGATACCGGCGGAGGACTGCCCTCTGGGAGACCGGTGCAATATGGCATATATGTCTTCCGTGGTGACGTACGGCCGTGGAGTGGGAATCGTGACTGCCACCGGAATGCACACCGAGATGGGCAGGATCGCGGAGATGCTTGAGGATCAGGACAATCTGGATACCCCGATCAAGAGAAAACTCAATGCGGTGGGCAAGACGCTGACGGTGATCGGACTGATTGTCTGTGTCGCGATTTTCGCTATCGGAGCTTTTTATGACAGGCCGCTGATCCCTCAGCTGCTTGTGGCGATTTCCCTGGCGATTTCCATCATACCGGAAGGGCTGCCGGCTACAGCGACGATCGTCATGGCGCTCGGCGTACAGAGAATGGCGAAGAGGAATGCGCTGATACGCAGACTGCCTGCTGTGGAGACTCTGGGAAATGCGACGGTTATCTGCAGTGACAAGACGGGAACTCTGACGCTGAACAAAATGACGGTCGTCGAGATTTCGGCGGGAAAGTGTCTGGAGTACGGCAAGGCCGTGAGACTGCCTGAATGTACGGCACAGGAAGGCCGGGAAAAGGCGGGCAGAGATTTTGTGCTGGCGGCCGCTCTGTGCAATGACGCGAGCTTCGATCCGGACAGAGAAGGCGAGATTATCGGAGACCCTACAGAGGGAGCGCTGATTCAGATGGTACGTCAGTTCGGTATGAATCATGAGGACCTGGAAGAACAGTATCCGCGTCTTTTTGAACAGCCCTTCGACTCGGACCGCAAGCGTATGACGACAGTTCACAGCATCGACGGAGTATTGAAGGCGTTCACGAAGGGTGCGGTGGAGGAGATGCTTCCTCTGTGCGACAGCATCCTGACATCACAGGGCGTCAGGGCGATCACACAGGAGGACAGAGAGAGAATCGCTTCTGTCTGTCTGACGATGTCGGAAAGTGCTCTTCGTGTTCTGGGTTTTGCCGAACGGATAATAGATGAGATTCCTCAGGAAGATGATACAGATATCGAATACGGACTGACTTTTATCGGTGTGACAGGGATGATCGATCCTCCGAGAAAAGAAGTGGCGGAGGCCGTCGAGACGTGCCGCCGTGCAGGAATACGTACTGTTATGATTACGGGAGATCACAGAGCTACGGCGTTGGCTATCGCGGAAGAGCTGGGCATTTACCGGGAGGGAAACCGGGTGATTTCCGGTGAAGAACTGAACGGGATGAGCGATGAAGAACTGGACGGTGCGGTGAAGAATGTCACCGTCTTCTCACGTGTATCGCCGGCTGATAAACTGCGGATCATACAGTCGCTGAGACGCACCGGAGAGGTCGCCGCCATGACAGGCGACGGAGTCAACGATTCTCCTGCGCTGAAAGCAGCGGATATCGGCGTGGCTATGGGTGTGACAGGCACAGATGTCGCGAAAGAGGCGGCAGACATGATCCTGCTGGACGACAGTTTCAATACTATCGCCTATGCGATCAAAGAAGGAAGACGCGTTTACCGGAACATTCAGAAGGTTATTCAGTTCCTTCTCGTAGGAAATATCGCAGAGATTCTGACCTTATTTACGGCTACTGTATTTAACTGGGATGCTCCGCTGCTGGCGGTCCATATTCTGTGGGTTAATCTGGCTACGGCGACGCTGCCGGCGCTCGCTCTGGGAGTCGATCCGGCCAGCCGCAATATCATGAAGCATCCGCCGGTGAAAACAGGGACACTGTTTGAGAGAGATCTGGTCCGAAATGTCGTCACGCAGGGAATCTTTGTGGCACTCATGACACTTACAGCTTACTGGATCGGAGTGGAAAGCGGAGGACAGACGACAGGAATGACGATGGCTTTCTGTGTTCTGGCTTTCTCACAGATGCTGCGTGCCTTTAATCAGAGATCGAATACCGAACCGATCTGGGTGCGCGCGGAAGGAATCAATCCGTGGCTGATTGTAACATTCGCTGTTTCTGCTGTTCTGATGGGTGCGATTCTGTTTATTCCTGTGTTCCGGGAGATTTTCAGCCTGACGCTTCTCAGCGGCGGCGAATGGGCGATTACCGCGGGACTCGCACTTCTTTCCATCGTTCAGGTAGAGGCTGTAAAATGGTTTCGCCGGAGAAAGCAGCGCGCAGATGCTGCGGCATAAAATCTCCGGGATGAAATCCTGACGACAGAAAATGTATACATTCGTTATGAAAACATATGCGGTTTCATTTATTGCTCTCAGAGGTTATAATAGTTTTAAAGATAAAAGCTTTTCCGCCGCTGCCGCTGCTGAGAAATGTGTGCGGGCGGCGGAACGGTGAATGAAGAGTCGGGAGCGGAGAGTGCTCTGATACGGAGGGATGCACGATGAAGATTATCACAATCAGCCGTCAATTCGGCAGCGGCGGAAGGACGATCGGCAAACAGGTCGCCGAGTCGCTCGGCATACGGTATTATGACAAGGAACTCGTAAAAGAGGTGGCGGCGCAGACAGGCTTTCAGGAATCTTTTGTCGAGGAACATGGCGAACACGCACCCGCAAAGAACTGGCTTTCCTACGTGCTGGCTCTCAACGGGCAGAACAGCGCCGGAATGTCGGCAAACGACCTGATCTGGGCTGTACAGCGTCAGGTGATTCTGCAGATCGCGGAGGAAGGCCCGTGTGTCATCGTGGGACGCTGCGCCGATTATGTTCTACGGGAGCGGGACGACTGTCTGAATGTGTTTATCCACGCCGACAAAGAAATCAGGGCGGAGCGGATCGTGCGGCTTTACGGCATGTCTGACAAGGCTCCGATGAAACGTCTGGATGAAAAGGATAAAAAGCGCAGTCTGTTTTACAAGCATCATACGGGGAGAGAATGGGGCATGTCTCAGAACTATCATATCTCTCTCAACAGCGGCGTGATCGGGATAGAAAAATGCGGAGAGATCATCGCGGATCTGTACCGTCTCTGATATGGTATCCGGGCCGGAGTTATCGCGAAAATGATATCTGCAGAGCGCAGAGGATGCGGCATATGTCAGGCCTGTGAAACGGGATGATACGGTAGGTAAGACAGAGAAGAGAACGCTTCGAAAAGAAAGAATAACGGAAGGACTGCCGGGAAACAGTATATTATGGCTGTTTCCCGTCGGTCCTTTTTCTGTTCCGCGGAATATGCGGAACAGCCGGAAAAGATCGTCGGCCGGTGCACGGAAGGCCGCAGAAGTTTTTTTCGGATGCCGGTTCCGGGATGTATCCGGAACCGTTTTCGACTGCAAAGCCAATGACACGGACATCTGCCGGAGGTATAATAAAGATATCGGACGGAAGTCAGCTGCCGCCGTTTTTCTCCGGTTTTTCGTCGCTGCTCAGATTATCCAGGGCATACCTGCAGCACTGGATTACAAGATTATTCACGGATATATTGTTATTCTGAGCGAGGATTTCGAGCTCGTGCAGCATGTCTTCCGGCAAACGGAATGTTTTATTGATCATTTCGACTTTTTTGATGCTGAACATGTATCACTCCTTCAGGATTGTTACCAGATCGATATATTAATTTTACACGCTGTTTTACGGCGGATATACACTTTAAAATATGATGCTGATAAGATTGGAAATAACAGTCTGAATTTTATTGTAAAATTTACTGCATATTATATATAAAAATGATGTGCAATATACGATATTCTTCTGAAACTGCGGCGGAAAATAAAAATAGCGGGAGTTTGTATGGTATACTGTCGGCATGGCGGAAATGCCGGCGGAAAAAAGGGAAAAAGAGAAAAAAAGGAGGATGATATATGGTTTTGTTTGTAGAATATCCGAAATGTACGACCTGCAAAAGAGCGAAAAAGTGGCTGGATGAACAGGGAATCGAATTTGAGGACAGGGATATCAGGCTGCAGAATCCGTCGGAAGCGGAGCTGAAGGAATGGCATGAGAAAAGCGGACTTCCTCTCAGACGTTTTTTCAATACCAGCGGTCAGCTCTACCGGCAGATGAATCTGAAAGACAGACTGCAGGATATGACGCCGGAGGAACAGTACCGGCTGCTGGCATCTGACGGAATGCTGGTGAAAAGACCTCTCGTCATTTCGGAAGATGATGTGCTCGTCGGTTTCCGTGAGGCAGAGTGGAGTGAAAGGCTGGGATAGACTGTGTACGAAGTATCTGAAGTATCTGATGGCAGGAAACGCCGGTTTGCAAGGACAGAGCTTCTCTTCGGCGAAGAGGGGATGAGGTATCTCGCCTCCCGCCGGGTGGCCGTCTTCGGCCTGGGCGGAGTCGGAGGCCATGCGGCGGAGGCCGTCGTTCGGAGCGGAATCGGTTCGATTGATCTCGTCGACGGGGATATCGTGGACCGTTCCAATCTGAACAGACAGATCATCGCTCTGGAGAGTACTGTGGGACAGCCGAAAGTGGAAGCCGCTGCGTCGCGTTTTCTCGATATCAATCCGGATCTGGCCGTCTTCCGGCACAATCTCTTTTTCAGCGGAGAAACGGCGGAAAGTTTTGACTTTTCACAGTACGATTATATTATCGATGCGATCGATGACATACCGGCAAAGGTACTGATGATCCGACGCGCATATGAGGCGGGAGTTCCGATTGTGAGTTCGATGGGAACGGGAAACAAGCTGGATCCGCTGAAGCTGGAGGTTGCGGATATATTTGAGACGTCGGTGTGTCCTCTTGCGAAGACCGTGAGAAAAGCTCTGAGAAAAGAAGGCGTACCGCACCTGAAGGTGGTTTACTCCCGTGAGGAGCCGAAAAAAATGCAGACCGGCAGAGGAAACGTGGGAAGTGTCTCTTTTGTTCCGGCTGCAGCAGGACTGATACTTGCGGGAGAAGTGATACGTGATCTTCTGCGGAAAAATTTTTTTGTACAAATGCCTGAAAAATAGTTTATTTTTTCTGAAGATGTGATATATTAACGGTAAATTTGCATAGAATAGCTGAAGAAAAAAGAAAAAACTTACAGGTGGATTAATTAAAATATGAAAACAAAAGCACATTATGAGCTGGCGGAATATATTCTGAACCAGTATCCGCTGCCGCTTTCCGGAATAAGCGGCTTTGCACTGAAGTTCGGGAGCATTCTGCCGGATATCTGTTTTTATACTCATATTCAGAGTCACTGTTATAAGGGATCTTTCGACAGACTGGAAAAGAAGATGGGCAGACTCGTACGGCGGGGCAGTCTGAGAAGGATCGATGTGATCCGTCTCGGCGTACAGCTCCATTATCTTGCGGATTACTTCACTTATCCTCACAACAGCTGTTTTGAAGGCTCGATGAGAGATCATCATGAGTACGAAGAACTGCTGTACAAGGGAATGAAGGATATCTTTGAATCGGCGGATATGTATTATACGCCGTCGGCGCCGAATCCGGAAAATATGGAGGAGCTCATGTCACTGATCCGCAGAACGCATGAGAATTATACCGGTGAGGAGAAAAGACTTGAAGTGGACTGTGAATATATCATCAATGTATGCGCCGTCTTCTTTCATGCGATGTATGTGATGCTGCTTCAGAAGACCGGGCCTGCTCTGCGTTTCAGTCCGGCGGAGTAGAAAGGCAGATGTTTAGGATCACGGCCGGTAAATAAATACTTGACACATCCGGCGGAGAATGGTATTTTAAATACGTGGTTAGATTAATCTAACCACGTATCTTTTCGTTATAGGTTAGTCAAATTTAACTTTGTTGTACAGAGAGCGGGAAAAGAGAATGCAGAGGAACGAAGATCTTGTGAAAGGAGGATAACCTGTGAGTGTTGTCATTATCGGCGGAAATGAATGCATGGTGTGCAAATATAAGGAAACCTGCGAGAAATACGGATGCAGTGCAAAGGTTTATGCGAAAGAAAAGGGCGGATTTTCAAAGAGAATGGGAACGCCGGATCTGATGATACTGTTTACCGGTACGGTATCGCATAAAATGGTAAACAGCGCGGTGACGGAAGCGAAGAAAAACAGGATTCCGGTCGCCAGATCGCGTTCCAGCAGTCTGTCTGCGCTGAATGATGTGCTGTCGAAATACTGTGCGGAGGGAGCGACCTGAAAAAGATCCGTCCGGATGTGAAAAATGCGGCCGGATGCGGTCAGATAAGGATTATTTCCGGTTTACACGGAAAAAATGTATGCAGAATGCCAGCCGGCGCGATATCAAAGGAGATGTACACAGATGCCTTTAGCGATGGGCAAGAGTGGAGTAATTTACGTTATCAAAAAGATCGGAGGCAGTCCCGAAACGAAAAAGTTTCTGGAGAGTCTCGGTTTTGTAAACGGTACATTTGTATCGATAGTTTCGTTTAATCAGGGAAATGTGATTGTGAGCATCAGGGATTCCAGAATAGCCATCGATAAATCCATGGCGATGAAGATTCTGGTCTGAGCATGTCCTGCGGTGTGCAGAATCATATCCGCTGATATAGTCTGTGCTGTGAGAACAGGCTCCGGCAGAGACGGAGATCGGGGAAGAGAAAAACTTTACTGATTTCGAAAAACTGAAAGAAAGGATGGAGAGACGATCATGAAAACTCTGAAAAGCACGGCGATCGGTGAGACGGTTATCGTAAAGCGCATCACCGGTGAAGGTGCTGTAAAGCGACGCATCATGGACATGGGAATCACCAGAGGAACGACCGTCAGTGTAAGAAAAGTGGCGCCTCTGGGCGATCCGATCGAAGTCACTGTGCGCGGCTTTGAACTGTCGATCCGCAAAGAGGATGCGGATAAAATTATCGTCGAAGAGTGATAATTTTCACAGAGGCGTCAGAGCCTGAAAAATGTTGAATTACAGGTAGTGGTGCGGATTCCGGTTCCTGTTTCTTATTTTTTTTCAATCAGGGTTAGGAAAAACTAACAAAAGGGAAACAGCGTTTTACGGATTACGCGGTCGAAAGGAAGATTTGATGATCAGAATTGCACTCGCAGGAAACCCGAACTGCGGCAAGACGACTCTTTTCAATGCACTGACCGGAGCCAATCAGTTTGTGGGAAACTGGCCGGGAGTAACCGTTGAAAAGAAGGAGGGAAAATTAAAGGCGAATAAAGAGGTTACCGTCGTGGACCTTCCGGGTATTTATTCTCTGTCACCCTATACGCTGGAAGAAGTCGTAGCGAGAAATTATCTGGTAACGGAGCGTCCGGATGCCATTCTCAATATTATCGACGGAACGAATCTGGAGAGAAATCTCTATCTGACGACGCAGCTGCTGGAGATGGGGATACCTGTCGTCATCGCTGTCAATATGATGGACATCGTACAGAAGAGAGGCGATAAGCTGAATGCGTCAAAGCTTTCAAAGGAACTGGGATGTCCTGTCGTCGAGATTTCGGCGCTGAAGGGAAACGGTGTGAGAGAAGCGGCGGAACAGGCAGTCCGGGCGGCGACGAAAAAGGGCGATATTCCGAAGCACAGCTTCACCGGCAGTGTGGAGCATGCTATCGCGCATATCGAGGAAGCGGTTCTTCACGATTATCCGGAGGAACAGCAGAGATGGTATGCGGTGAAGCTCTTTGAGCGAGACGAAAAGGTCAGAGAAAAACTGGCGATCGATAAGGAGGTTCTCGATCATATTGAACAGGATATCATCGCCTGTGAAAATGAGTATGACGACGACGCTGAGAGTATCATCACAAATGAGAGATATACATATATTACGGGAATCATAGATCACTGTCTGGTAAAGGCGAAGACAAAGGATAATCTCACTCTGTCTGATAAAATCGACCGGGTTGTTACGAATCGGTGGGCTGCGCTGCCGATCTTCGCACTTATCATGTTTGTCGTATACTATATTTCGGTAACGACGGTCGGAACCTGGGTTACAGACTGGACAAATGATAATCTGTTCGGTGATTCCTGGAGTTTCTTCGGCCTGGCCGAGGTGCCGGGCATACCGGCTCTGGTAAGCGGCCTTCTGGAAGCTGTTCACTGCGCCGACTGGCTCAGCGGGCTGCTGGTCGACGGTATTGTCGCCGGCGTAGGCGCCGTTTTAGGATTCGTACCGCAGATGCTGGTGCTCTTCATCTTCCTGGGATTTCTGGAAGGCTGCGGATATATGGCCAGAGTTGCTTTCATCATGGACCGTATCTTCCGCAAGTTCGGACTTTCCGGAAAATCCTTTATTCCGATGCTCATCGGAACGGGATGCGGCGTGCCGGGCGTCATGGCTTCGCGTACGATCGAAAATGAACGCGACCGTCGTATGACCGTCATGACGACGACGTTCATTCCGTGCGGTGCAAAGCTGCCGATTATCGCACTGATCGCAGGCGCGATTTTCAATAATTCAGCCTGGGTGGCTCCGGCAGCCTATTTCATCGGTGTGGCGGCGATCGTCATCTCCGGCATTTTCCTCAAGAGAACGAAGATGTTCAGGGGAGACCCCGCTCCGTTCGTCATGGAGCTTCCTGCCTATCATCTTCCGACGGTGGGCAGTGTTCTCAGAAGCATGTGGGAACGCGCATGGTCCTTCATCAAGAAGGCGGGAACGGTCATCCTCCTTTCCACGATCGTCATCTGGTTTGCGACATACTTCGGATTTGTGGACGGTCAGTTCATGATGCTCGATGATTCTCAGATCGATAACAGTATTCTCGCATACATCGGCAAAGGCCTGGCGTGGATCTTCATTCCTCTCGGCTGGGGAACATGGAAAAATGCTGTGGCGGCGATCACAGGTCTGGTTGCGAAGGAAAATGTCGTCGGCACATTCGGTATTCTGTACGGATTTGCCGAAGTCGCCGAAGACGGAGCGGAAATCTGGGGAAATCTCGCTTCAGCCTTTACTCCTGCGGCGGCGCTCTCCTTCCTGGTCTTCAATCTCCTCTGCGCACCTTGTTTCGCGGCGATGGGCGCCATTAAGCGCGAGATGAACAACAGAAAGTGGTTCTGGTTTGCAATCGGATATCAGACAATCTTTGCCTATATCGTGGCACTTGTAGTATACTGGGTAGGAACGCTGATACTCAGCATTTAGATATTTTAGCGGCGGCTTTCCGGCGGCGCGGCGGCGCCCGTTACCGGCCGGAAGTCTGCGGACTGGAGGCAGATTATGTTAAGCGTGATATCGACAGTAATCGTGGGGCTGGTCGTTTTCGGAGCTGCGGCTCTTGCGCTCAGAAAGATCGTAAAGGACAAAAAGGCGGGAAAGACTTCCTGCGGCTGCAGCTGTTCAGGCTGTTCGGGCTGCCGCCATCCGCACTGAGGCTTCAGGCTGCGGCGGAAAAAGAAAAAAGAAAATGACCGGTGAAAGAGCGGAGAGAGTGTGAAAACTTTCTCCGCTCTTATCGATTATGAAGGATAGATTTTACTGCAGCAGACTGATATTTCTGCCGTGTGCATCGATGATACCGGCTTCTTTCATGTTTTTCAGCTCACGGGTCATGGCGCTGCGGTCGATGCAGAGATAATCGGCGAGTGTCGTCATGCTGTAGGGAATTCTGAAGCTGTTGGAACCGGAGGCAGCGGCGAGCTGATAGAAGTAATGAGTCAGTTTTTCGCGTATGGTGCGCTGGCTCAGGAGATTGACGCGGCTGCTGAGGCTGTTTGTCTTCTTGGACATCAGCTCCAGAAGATTGGAGATCAGACGGCTGTGACACTGGCAGGCGTTGCTGCACTGTTTTTCGATCTGATCATTGGGAAGAAAAAGAATTTCGGCAGGAAGGATACATTTTGCGATAACGGTGTCGTATTCTTCCGGAGAGAATGAACAGAGACGGCCGAACATCTCGTTTTCTCCGATGATCTCCAGAATACTTTTCCGGCCGTTGATGTCGATTCTCGATATTTCGACGCTGCCGCTGAGCGTGACGGCGACGCAGTCTTTGAAATGATCCTGGATAGTGATTTCCTGATCCGCTTTCAGTAAGAGCGTATAGGAATGAAAACAGTCGAGCATGCGGCTGCATTCGGAAGCGGCGATATTTTCAAAGAGCGGTATTTTGGAAAAATTCATAAAAAACTCCTTTTGTGTTGCATATGCAACGGAAATCAGACAATAATATGGTATCATAAATACAGAAAAAAGAAAGAGAAAAAGATATTTCCGGAGAGGAAACGGTCGATTTCTTTCACTTACAGACTTTTATTTTGAAAACAGAAAAACAGAATGTTATAATGTCGGAAGCGGATACTTAAAAAAGGGATCCGAAGTTGACGGACAAGTATCGAAAGGAGAATTATCATGGCTAAATGGGTATGTCAGGTTTGCGGTTATGTTCATGAGGGTGATTCCGCACCGGCTGCATGTCCTCAGTGCAAGGCGCCGGCGGAGAAGTTTACGAAAGTAACGGAAGGCGAAATGGAATGGGCTGCAGAGCATGTTGTAGGTGTGGCTCAGGGCGCCAGCGAGGATATCATGGAAGATCTCAGAGCAAACTTCACAGGCGAATGCACGGAAGTCGGCATGTACCTGGCGATGGCGAGAGTTGCCCACAGAGAAGGTTATCCGGAGATCGGTCTTTACTGGGAAAAGGCTGCCTGGGAAGAAGCGGAGCACGCTGCGAAGTTTGCTGAGCTTCTCGGCGAAGTCATCACAGACAGCACAAAGAAGAACCTCGAGATGAGAGTAGAAGCTGAAAACGGAGCGACTGCAGGCAAGTTCGATCTCGCGAAGAGAGCAAAGGAAGCGAACCTCGATGCGATCCACGATACGGTTCACGAAATGGCGAGAGATGAAGCGAGACACGGAAAGGCATTCAAAGGCCTTCTGGAGAGATATTTTGGCTGATCCGCTGACTTTTTCTTCGGATTTTTCGAAAAGAGGCGGAATCTCATGTATCCTTCCGTCTTCACAGATATGATGCGGATGCGGGACGGATTCAGGTAAAAAAGAGAGTATCCCCCGCGCCCTCAGGGCGCGGGGGATACTCTCTTTTTTCACAGGTTCAGAAGCTGACTCTTTTTACGGTCGAATTCCTCCTGTGTGATCACACCCTGATCGAGAAGTTCTTTATAGGTTTTCAGTTCCTCCGCTACACCGAGATAGTCCTTCGGTGAAGGTGCCGGCTGCTGCGGAGGAGGCGGCGCTGCGGTGTAGGATGTTCCGGAAGCGCTGAAGGATCCTGTGCCGGAAGAGACTCCCGCAGAGGCCGGCGGTACGGTATTACGGATATGGATATTTCCGCTTTCCACTCCGGCGACCGCATTGATCTTATCCTGCATCAGCATCGGTGCGATGATCGGGACGAAGATCGCCAGTATCAGACAGACTACTGTCAGGTCGGAGTCGATTCCCCTGGAAACAGCCAGCCTGTCGACCCGCTTTGCGCTCTGATAGACCCAGTAAATCTGATAAAAAGGAATGAACATGCACAGCAGAAGCTGACATACCGGCGTGCGGGGAACTTCTCCTTCGACGCGGTTGAGGTATCTGGTCGTGCGGTAGATCCAGATCAGCCAGTAGATACCGAATGTGAAGATCAGGAGAAGTACACATTTCAGCATATCGATATAGCCGCTTTCCTGCATGGAAACACTGCCGGCCGTACCTGGAGAAATACCGGCGCCTCCGGATACTGCCGCGGTCCGCTTCGGAAAACCGTCAGGATAAGCCATCCAGCCGGCGGTGAACAGAAAGGCCGCGACAGTCAGAAGACATCCGAAAAATGCAGCGGGAGTGCGCAGCACGCTGTAACTCCAGCCGGATGACAGTATGGCAAAGATGAGAGTGAAGAAAACACCGAGAATAAAAGAGGCCGCGATGATAATTCCCGGAAGGAACCAGAATGTTTCTGCCCGTCTGCGGAAACGCGGAATATAGTCCGTAAAAAGACACAGCGCGACAGCCAGCATGCAGAGGTAGCCGATCATCTCGAGAAGAGCGGGCAGCATGCAGAACAGATTAAAGCGGTATTCATAATGAAAGCCGGTGTAATAGCTGTAATAGGAATGGCCGACGGAATAACTCGAGATTCCGAAGCCGTGGAAAAAGTCATATAACGACAGGAAGGCGAGAAGGCCGAATCCGGCGAGAAGAAGGACTTTTCCGGTGCGGTCGCGTCTGTCTGTGAAGAGTGCGACGGCGGGAAGTATGCATGCCGCTATGCGAAGCAGGCAGATCAGAATATAGGCGTTAAATGTCCCGTATATTCCGATTGCGGCAGTGAGGGAATAACACTGGATCAGAGCCAGAACGACAAAGATAATGGCAGCGATCAGATTAAACTTGTTTTTTTTCGTTTCTGTCATCTTTTCACCTCTCTCCTCCTCGAATGCATTTTACGGCCTGCAGCCGGAAGCAGCTGCATCGGAGGGGATTTTTCCTTTCATCATACTGATAAGATTTTTCTGAAAAATACAGTTTTGACATCTTTATTATAAGTCTGATGTAAAATATTGTAAAGGTCTTTTTCGTGCAGGACGCTGTCGCGTTTTGTCATATTTTGATGAAATTTATGGGAGATCTGTGATGGAAAACATCAATTTTTAAGTGTTAAAATTTACGGCATAAGGGGAATAAGGAGGAAAAGAGAAAAACATGAAAAAACACGGCAGCCGATACGGCGGAAAAGACGGAGGAAGTCCGATGCAGGCGGTGCCGGCTGTTGTCGCTGCAGCAGTCGTTCTGTCCGTTTTATCTCTCACATTCCGGATCTTTGAGAAAACCTGGAAAAATGAGAGCCGGATTCTGCACAGTCTGCTGATCTGCGTCGTTCTTCTGGGCGTGATGGTTCTTCTTGCGGTGCTGCTGTTTGCACTTCTGCGGAATACAGGGCAAAAGGCGAAGCGCGACATCAGCACGATGGAGGCGGAGCTGGATCACGCATATCTGGCAAGCAAGGCGAAAAGCGATTTTCTGTCGAATATGTCGCATGAACTCCGTACGCCGATGAATGCTATTGTAGGAATTACGACACTGGCCAGACACTCCGTGGGAGATGAGAAAAAGACGCTGGAATATCTGAGAAAGCTGGAAATCGCTTCGGATTATATGCTTTCACTGATCAATGATATTCTCGACATGTCCAGGATCGAAAGGGGAAAGATCGTCCTGTACCGTATCGTCTTCGATCTTCGCGAGGTGACGGAAGCTGTGGACGCCATGATACGCCAGATCAGCGCAGAGAAGAAACAGGATTTTCATGTGAGAATAGACGTCGTTCACAGCAGGATTGTCTGTGACAGGACGAGGTTTCAGCAGATCATCGTAAATATGCTGAACAATGCGGTGAAGTACACACAGGAGGGCGGCGAGATACGGCTGACGATAGAGGAGCGCGGTACCGCAGGCGGGAAAGTAAAGCTTTATGTCGAGGTGGCCGACACCGGCATCGGTATCAGACAGGAGGATCAGGAGCGCATTTTTGAGCCGTTTGAAGAGGCGGGAAATAAGGATGTGTCGGGAGCATCAGGAGCATACGGAACGGGTCTGGGACTGAGCATTTCGCAGAATCTGCTGCATATGATGGGCAGCGAGATGAAAGTCGTCAGTGTGCCCGGAGAAGGCTCCGTCTTCTTTTTTGAAATCGAACTGGAATATGTGGAAAAAGATGATTTTCCGCCGGAGGAAGGTGAACGAGGGGGATGGGATCTGAACGGACGCCGTATTCTGGTGGCGGAGGACAATGATATGAACCGCGATATGCTGATCGACCTGCTCTGTGAAGAGGGAATGTGCTGTGATCCGGCCGGCGACGGACAGGAGGCGCTGTCTCTCTTTCTGCAGTCGCCTCCGGGAACGTATGACGCGGTTCTGATGGATATCAGAATGCCGAAGCTCGACGGTCTTCAGACGACGGAAAGCATCCGCGCGTCCTCTCACAGGGATGCGCAGAGAATTCCCGTGATCGCGATGACAGCGTATGCTTTTACGGAAGATATCGAACGCAGCATGGAGGCCGGCATGGACGCCTATGCGACGAAACCGGTGGATATTATAGAGTTGTGCAAGTTACTGAATCAGATTATCAGCGAAGGGCGGAAAAAGGGAAAGAAACATGCCTGACTGTGCAAATGCATGAAAATATATGAAAAAATTTAAAATTGACTGTTTAATTTTTTCGGAATGGGTGATAGAATAAGGTGAAGCCAAAATATTTCGTCACTTGAAGGGAGGAATTAATTATGCAGAGAAACGCAGGTGACATGAAGTATCTTTCCGTATTTTATGATATGATGCGCAAATATCAGGAGTCCTGTAAGGAGAGTCTCGGAGATTACAGTTTTACGCCGAATGAGACATCGATGATGATCTATATGCTGGAGCATCCTGAAATAGACACAGCGAAGGAGATCGCCGTAAACCTCGGGATATCCCAGTCGCTGATCTGCCGTTCGGTGGACTCTCTGACGCGCAAGGGCTTTCTGACTACAGAAAAAGATAAGAAGGACAGAAGAGTCAACCACCTGACACTGGATATTCCGGACGAAGAGCTGAAGAAAACGCTGAGCCGGATGCAGGGAGACTTTCTCAGCAAGATGACGGACGGCGTGACAGAAGAGGAACTGGCCGTCTTTCAGAGAGTGGTAGATAAGATGGCGGATAATGTCGGCGTAAAGCACGAGCCTTTCTGCTGAAGCTGGTACATACGGATGCCGGAAACGAAACAATACAGAGGGAAAGATGAACAGTAATGTTTATCTTTCCCCTTTTTGTTATTCCGGAAGCGGAGAAGAACCTTTGAGAAGAGGGGAGAATATACTGTCAGTAAAGCAGCAGAAAACGTACCGGGAAACATGACTATTCACAGAAAGAATCACAACAGGACAGGAAGCATATTTTTTATTTCATTCCGGCCGCCGGCTTCATAAAAGGCATCCTGTTTTCCGGAGAAATCCGGTACGGGGTGCTTTTTGTGTGCGGAAAACGGCGGCCGGATCACAGCGTATCCGGAATTTCCGGAAAAACGGAATATGTCCGCGAAGGGAGAGATAGAAATGTCAGTCAGAGAATACAGTCTTAAAAAAGACGGCGATAAAAAAGTATCAGAGGATTTCCGCGTTCGTGAATTCCGCTGCAAAGACGGAAGCGACAGGATTCTGATTTCTCCTGAAACCGTAAAAATTCTGCAGTCCGTGCGGGATTATTTCGGCAGGCCGGTGAAGATCAACTCCGCCTACCGCACGCCGGCTTATAACCGAAAGGTGGGAGGCGTATCCTCCTCTCAGCACGTAAAGGGCACAGCGTGCGATATTTCGGTGGAAGGGGTACCTCCGGAGGCGGTAGCCGCCTATCTTGAAGCGATGTTTCCGGACAGCGGAATCGGACTTTACGATACGTTTGTTCATATCGATACGCGCGGACACAAGAGCTACTGGAAGGATAAAGGTGATCATACGGTATCCACATTCGGACAGGGAAAGCTCTACGAAAAATACAAAGCGAAGCAGGCGGATAAAGAAACGGACATGGAAAAGAAGCCGGAGGAGGAAGTCATGACACAGGCGGAATTCGACAGGATGATGGATCGCTATCTGAAGGAACGCGCGGAAAAGGCTCCGCATAAGTGGTCGGAAAATGACCGCAGATGGGCGGAGGAGAACGGAATCGTAGAGGGCGACGGGGACGGAAAAAAAGAATACCAGTCTTTTGTCACCAAAGAAGAGGTTGCGGCGATGCTGCACCGGATGGCGGATTCAGAGCGGAAATAAGAAATGAGGACCGTAGTGCGGCACGGACCGGAAAAGAAAAAGGAACCGGAATAATGCCCGGAAAAAATAAAATAATGACCCAATAAAGACCGGATAAAGACTGGAATTCACAGACTTTAAAATTATATACAATACCGGAGAAAAAGAAAAACGCTGAACCCGTTGCAATATCAGGGATTCAGCGTTTTTTCTGCATTTCGGATACTGTTTTTCGCATTGTATTCCTCTTCAGCAAATTACCGATGACAGCTTTATGCAGAGGATTTCGCGAAACGAAATGCAGGAAGAAATATTTCCGGTATCCGGACGCTTTTCGGGATCGCCGGTACCACAGACAGCACAGCCTGAAAAAACCTATCCCCCTCTGTTCCGATTCCGCTGTTTTCCGGCCGGCTGTGGCGGGGCGGACTCTTTCTGACTCTGAGGGAGAATATGAAAAAAGGGGACAGGTTTCTTCTGCTATGTTATAATGGCCATGCTGTCGACTCTTTCCAGCAGGAAGGAGGTGAACATATGGATTATATTATCACATTTCTTTTCTCTGTTGCAGCGAGTGTAGTTAGCTACTTCATTTGCAAATGGCTGAACAGAGACGACTGACAGCACAGCCTGAAAGGTTTAAGCCACCTTACATAAAACGGAATAGAAAACCCCTGAAGCTGCAACTTCAGGGGTTTTCACGTGAACATATGGAATTGTTACCACATTTCTTAACTCTATTTATCATATTCCCTATATCCCGGAAAGTCAACCAAAAGAGCATAAAGAAATCTGAAATTTCCGGTATATCCTTTGTTCATATCGCAGCATTTTTTATGGCGTTGTTCGGCGGATTCCGCCGCGGGGAACTGCTGGCTCACATGGGACGATATCAACTTTGACACCGGCACGGTGAAATGCCCGGAAAAAATAAAATAATGACCCAATAAAGACCGGAATTCACAGACTTTAAAATTATATACAATACTGGAGAAAAAGGAAAACGCTGAATCCGTTGCAATATCAGGGATTCAGCGTTTTCCTTCTGGCGCGCCATGTAGGATTCGAACCTACGACCTTCACATTCGTAGTGTGCTACTCTATCCAGCTGAGCTAATGGCGCATGATCGTCTGCGATCGTGCCGAAAAAAGTAAATCTTTAACCAACAGATAACATTATATTCTATAAATCGGATTTTGTAAAGAGCTTCTTTTATTTTTTTTCGGGATTATCTACGGTATGCGTCCGCATATATCCCGTTCCGCTGCGGAAAAAGTGCGGCGGAACGGGGTGTTATGAATCACAGCAGAAGCTGAACGATCTCGGCAGGAGTCGCTCCCGCCGGGATGCTGTAAGTGCCGTATTTCAGCATCGTGGCTGCTCCGGCGGCGTCGACGGCATCGATGAACTGCTGAGTATCGGAGATGGCACCCGCGGAGAGAAGAATCTGTGCGATGTCGGTGACAGTCTGGTTCGGCTGAATCGTAATGCTGATATCTTCCTGCTGCGCTGCGGGAGACTCGGAGGCGGAATTTTCGTCGCCTGCAGATCCGGAAGCTTCTGCCTGCTCCGGTGACTGTACAGATTCGGAATTCTGTTCCGGAGCCGTACCGAGCGTCTGCGGATATTCCATGATGGCATTGACGCGCCACGCGATGATCAGCAGAGCGATCAGAATGATGAGGACCGCTGTGATGATGTCGCTGAAGTTATAGATAAAATCTCTGAATTCAAAATTTCTGTTTTTCATTCTGATATATCTCCTTAACTGATTTCACTATTCTACCATAAAAACAAAACAGCTACAATGAAGAGGGTGTGAACTTTGTTAAGTTTGTATTACAGGGAAAAAGGATGTACCGCGGGCGATACACTCACGTACAGGTATGATATAATTTGTACGTTCTCCGCGGTGCGGAGGAGAAAACGGATGGGGTAAACTGTTCATGATATGATATAATATAACGATTGGAGTGAAAGAGATGATCGAGATAGAAATCGGGCCTAACGACGCGGAGCAGCGTCTCGACAGGTTTCTGCGCAAATATCTCAGAGAAGCTTCTCTCAGCCGTATTTACAGGATCATCAGAAAGGATGTAAAAGTCAACGGCTCAAGAGCCGCCAAAGATACCGTGCTGCGGCGCGGAGACCGTCTGGCGCTTTATCTGAAGGAGGAGGAGCTGCAGAAATACCATTCAGAGAAAAAAACGGAACGGACAGGAATCAGAAAAAATTTCGGCATCGCATATGAAGATGAAAACATCCTGGCAGCTGTCAAGCCGCCCGGTCTGCTGACTCACGGCGACGGAAGGGAAAAGAAAAATACACTGGTCAATCAGGTCACCGATTATCTGATTGAGAAAGGGGAATATATTCCGCGTATGGAAAAAAGCTTTTCTCCCGCGTCGGTAAACCGTCTGGACAGAAATACCGCGGGACTGGTGCTGTTCGGAAAAAACGGCATGGCTCTGCGGACGCTGAACGATATGATGAAGGATAAGGAAGCAGTCGGAAAATATTATCTGACCGTTCTGTGCGGCAGACTTGAGGAAGAGCGGACACTCTTCGGAAATCTGGAAAAAGACAGCGCGAGCAACCGCGTGATGATTTCGGAAAGAGGCAGAGCTGTGGAAACACGGGTGCGGCCGCTCGCATATTCTTCCGACGGCAGGTATACTCTGGCAGAGGTACGTCTGATGACCGGCAGGACTCATCAGATCCGAGCGCATCTGGCGTCCGTCGGCTATCCCGTCGCGGGCGATGCGAAATACGGGAATGAATCCGACAACCGGAGAATATCACAGAAATACGGGCTGACATCACAGATCCTTCATGCGGGCCGTCTGAAATTTTTCTGCGGCAGAGGGGAGCTCTCTTATCTGACGGATCTGGAAATACGGGCGGCGCTTCCGGAAAAGTTCCGGAAAGCAGTCGGAGACCTTTTCGGTGAGATCAGACTTCCCTGAAAAAACGGAAAAGTATGAAAAAAAGGTTAGGAGGAAAGAATAGGTTATGGAAGATAAAGAAAATATGAGGAATGCAGACGGACAGCAGGCGGACTCTGCCGAAGAAAATCCGGAATCTCTGACGGCGGAAGAGGCTGTTCCGGAGAAAAAGAAAGGCACCGAGGTCATGTCGTGGATCAGAGATATTCTCATCGCCGTCATCATCGCTGTTATCATCGCACAGTGCATACAGCCGACAATCGTAAGGGAACATTCCATGCAGAACACTCTGCAGCCGAACGATTATCTGATTCTCAACAAGCTGGCGTACCGGTTCGGAGGCGAGATCGAATACGGAGATATTGTCGTCTTTCACAGTAACCTGCAGACCGAAGACGGAGATGAGAAGCTGCTGATCAAGCGGGTGATCGCCAAGGGCGGAGATACGGTTTCGATTGCGGACGGACAGGTATACCGCAACGGAGAACTTCTGGATGAGCCTTATACAAAAGACGGCTATACGAACGGCGGCATGGATGAAACGGTCGTGCCGGAGGGGCAGCTGTTCCTTATGGGAGACAATCGTGTGGTAAGCGTCGACAGCCGGTCGCAGAAGGTGGGCTTCATATCGGAAGACCTGGTAATCGGAAAAGCGGTTCTGCGCCTGTTCCCGTTTAATGAGATCACCACTTTCTGATCACGCATTCCTCTGAACGGGGGAGGCGGACAGGTATATCGGTGTTGCAGGAGAACAGAAAAAAACGTGCGGCAAAGGCGGCGGCACGGGCGGCAGGGTATCTTCTGACGGCAATGACTGCGATTTTTCTGGCGGTCGTACTGTCGGTGCTGTTTGCGGCTGTGCGTTCGTCCGGAGATATCGGAGAGACGGGAGTTGAGAAGGGCGACATTCTGGTCGTATGGAAACCGGCCTATCTTTTTTCCGTACCGGAAGAAGGAGACCTCGTCATGCTGGAAACAGAAGAAAATTCTGCCGGTGAGGAACCGTTCCGGGTGGAAGTCTACGATAAATCCCGGACAGATATGAGCCGGATACGGGGAAAGGCAGTCTGGAGAATACCGTTTCCCGGAGAGCGGCCTGAGAAGGGAGAATGATTTATGGGAAAAAAGATCATCGCCTCAAACAGAAAGGCGAGGCATGATTATTTTATCGAGGATACTTATGAAGCCGGCCTGGTTCTGACCGGCACGGAAATCAAATCGATACGTCAGGGCAGAGTAAATCTGAAAGAGAGCTACGGAAGAATCGAAAACGGGGAGGCATTTATCTACAGCATGAATATCAGTCCCTACGAGCACGGAAATATTCATAATGTCGATCCGATGAGAGTGAGAAAACTGCTGCTGAACAGATCGGAGATAAGAAAGATCGATTCCAGTCTGCAGCAGCAGGGACTGACGATGGTGCCGCTGTCTCTGTATCTGAATGAAAAGGGGATGGCAAAGCTGGAAATCGGCATCGCACGGGGAAAAAAGCTGTATGATAAGCGGCAGGACATCGCAAAGAGAGATGCAGACCGAAATATAAACCGCATTCTGAAAAGCAGAAACCGGTAGCCGGCAGCCGGCGGCAGACACTATGAAGCGGCAGCTTCCGGCGCCGGTCCGCAGCGGATTGCCGGAATCCGGCAAATGAAATGAAACTGTAATATTATTTTCCGGAAGAAAAGGGTATACTCTTAATAGAATTCAGAGCGGAGCCGGCGCTGATCCGCATCGCTGCCGGACGGAAGCTCAGAGATTCTCATACAAGGGGGTGTACAGGTTTCGACGGGGGTGTCGAAGCGGAGGAAGCGAGCCGTAGTCTCCCGGTCTACGTTAAAAAGGGAATTTTAAATTTAAACGCAAACAAGAATAACAGAAGTTTAGCGATGGCAGCTTAGTTTAAGCTGCGCTTGTCGGTTCCGGCTCACCTGCAGGCCGGAGGTGCCGGCATCATAAATGCAGGAAACTCCGTGTGAATTCCCGGCAGCACGGGGGAACGACGGGATAGCTGACAGCAGAGCCTGCCTGTGGGCGCTGCCGGAGGCGAATTCTAAAACACCGGCTGCGCTCGGAGATGCCTGCGTGGGGATGCTTTCGGACATGGGTTCGATTCCCATCACCTTCACCAGAGATTATCGGAAAGGGCTGCCGCCCTGACGGTTGCGTACCGTCAGGGCGGCAGCCCTTTCCGCGTATTTTTGTAAAAAGAGAACCATATGTAGGATGTGCCGCTGTATTTTTCTTCGAAAATATATGGAATATGAAAAAGGAAATTTTCTGTTTTTTTTATCCAATTTTTCCGTTTACCTATCTTTGGTATAAAAGACTTAAAATTGCATGATACTGTCAACGTAGTTAGCCATCTTTAGGATAGACGGAGGAAATTGCGTGATGAGAATCTGCAGATATAAAGGAAAATATAATATCAGCGGCAGACAGGTACGCTCTATCAGGCGCCGCAGCGGGCTCTCACAGGAAAAGCTCGCGATCAGGCTTCAGCTGGCCGGGCTGAATATCACGCAGAAGACGATCAGCCGCATGGAAAACGGAAAAAGAATCATCGCCGATTACGAACTTTCTTTTCTGGCAGACGCTCTCAATGTGACGGTATATGACTTGCTGGGAATGGAAGAACAGGAGGAGGTATAAAATAAGGAGATATAAAATGCCGCAGGACTGCGCGGCACGTACCGGAAACGAAAAAACAGAAAAAAGAGGGAGGAGAGTGGACTTTCTGAAACCGCGGCGAAAAAAATCCCGCAGCTGTCTGATCCGCCGGGATGCGGACAAAAGCTGCGGGATCTGTTTTTCCGGCCGGAACAGAAAAAAGGTACGGAAGAAAGAAGAAAGGAAGTCCGGAGCCGGACGGTATACGATCAGATTTCAGGACTCGTCTGATCCGAACCGCCGATACCCTCTTCGGACTGCTCATTTTCTCTGGCCTGGTCTTCCGCTTCGGAAGCGATACGGTCCGCAGCCCGGGATTCCGTCCTGACGCGGGCGTTGCCGTTACGCAGATCCTGTATGGTGACTCTCTCCTCCGTAAAATCCGCATCGCTGCTGCAGCTGAGCATGAAAGTACAGATCGCATCAGCTTCATCGTAATTTCTGGAGGAAATCGCATCGGAAATATCGCGGAATGCCTCTGCCTTAAAGTGATAGAAGTCTTCGACGACAGCGCCTGCGATATCATCGGAGTAGTCGAGGCCGTGAGTTTCCGTGACGGCGAGAATCCCCCGCGCTGTGGTCAGCGCGCTGTCGTAATCACCTTCACTGCACTGAGTCTGGAAAGAGGTATACTGAGCCTTCAGCGCTTCCACTTCGGTGATATCCTCGGAGTAAGCGCTGATGTCGTCCGTAAACGCTTCGCCGGAAGCGCTGTTATAGCTGCTCAGCAGCTGAGCGGCATCGGCGCTGTTGATTTCTCCGTTCATATAGCGCTGGAAGAGAGCCTCTGAAGCATCGGCGACCGTCGGCCGGACAGAACTGACAAAATCGCTGTCATAGGCGTTTTCACTGAATATCTGCGAACATGTGGTGAAATCGCTGTTTTCAAATGCTCTGTTAAACTGATCTTTCGGGCTGAAGAAAAATTTATAGACGGCGAAGGCAGCCGCCGCAATTACAATCAGAAGAATGAGGATGATGATGAAAACTCTGCGTCTTTTTCTGCGCCTGTTCTTTTTATGCTGAAAATCATTGCCGAATCCGGAATTATACTCCGGCAGAAAGCGTACTGTGTTGTAATCGTGTTTTTTTACTTCGTACATGATCTATATCCTCCGTCTGTTTTTCGATTGACGTATTGTGTCGAAACTTCAAACTATTATATAATGTAATTCCACCATAATAAAATATACCGTATTTGAAAATAATAATAAAGAAGAATTTTTTTTCGGCTGCTGATTCAGAGCCGGAATCTGTTCCGGACTGCCGTATTTTGCAGTCTGCAGGGAAAAAACGGGAAAGGAAAGAAAATATGATCGATAACAGCAGGAAAACGGCGGGAGATATTCTCATCGTCGTCGATGTGCAGAACGGTTTTACGAAGAAATATACTGTGGAAAAAATACCTCTCATCGAGGATCTGCTGAGCCGGAGGCTCTTCGATACGGTAGTCGCCACGAAATACTGGAATACGCCGGACAGCAATATCAGCCGCCTGATGGGATGGAAGGATCTGTGTACCGAAGCGGAACAGGACCTCGTGCCGGAGATAAAGCCTTATGTGGATCACATCACGACGAAAAATATTTATTCGGGAGCGACGCCGGAAATGACGGAACTGCTCAAAAATCTGAACGGAGGCAGTCTTCCGGAGTACGTTTTTCTGCTCGGCTTCGATACCGAGTGCTGCCTGCTTTCCACGGCGGCCGATCTCTTTGAGATGGGAGTCAGGCCGCTGGTGCTGACGGAATACTGCGGATCTCATGACGGACCGCGTTATCATGATGCGGGAATCATCTCACTGGAGCATCTGATCGGACCGGATTTTCTGATCATGGATGAGAATATAAAGAGCAGGGAAAATATCCGCGATATTGTATCGCGTGTGATGGAAAAATCCGTTTAGGACCGTCCGGCACAGATTCCGGAAGAGGAAAAAAGAAAAATCAGAAAAGCAGAAAGAAAAAAGGATACATCCTCTGTGTGAAAATGATCCTCAGAGCAGATGTATCCTTTATGTTTTTCTGCAATCCTCAGGGTGTATCCTGTATCCGGACGATAGCTTCACAAAATCCGCCGGCACTCTGTCTCCGGTCCCGTCTGCAAAATATTATACGATCGTCGGATTCGGATCCGGCGGAAGGAGACGTGTCGTATTCGTGATAGCGGTAGCCATGAGCCATCCGTCGGGATCATAGACGTCGGCAGTCGCTACGACGACACGGCGGCCGATACTGATCACTTTCGATCTGACTGTGATATAGTCAGCTGTTTCGGGAACTCCGCGGATAAACGTGACGTTGATATCCACCGTTCCCACCGGCGCACAGTCTACCGATACCCAGGAAAGAGTGCCCGCTGCGGCGTCGATATAGTAGCAGAGCATGCCGCCCTGAAGATTGCCGAACGGATTGCGCTGCCAGGGTTTGATGTGGTATTTGACGATATATTCGTTATCGTCGGTGTAATCGACAAATTCCATTTTAAAGATGTCGCTGCCGGCAGACTCGTTCAGCTCAGGAGAACGGTCCGTCATCTCGATGAGCTTCTGCCGGCGTTCCTCGTGTGACCAATTCATTGTGAAAACCTCCGCTTTCTCAGTGCTGTTCAATGTAATTCGACGTTCCTATCATAACATACTTTCTTACAGGAATTACAGGATAATCTGTCCGCCCGCGAAAGAAAAATGCGGCGCAGAGTGCGGGAAGCGCGTCTGCGCGGAAGCGGTGAAAAAATAGAAAAGGCGGGACAGAACAACTATATATAGACAAAAAACGCAATGTGTACGTCGATAATCAACAAGATATAGATTTATTTTCGTGGACAGTCAACCCGCATTCTGGTACAATAAGGAGCAAAATAAAGAAACGGTAAAATCAGAGTAAAGATATGAAAGAGCAGGACCAGAATGCGGCGGATAAAAAATCCGCGGAAAGGGAGGAGAAGATGAAGGTCATCAAAAGGGACGGCAGCACGGTCGATTTTGACCGCAGCAAGATCGAAAACGCCATCCGCAAGGCGAACGGAGCCGTAGAGGAAAAAGAACGCATCGGGGAGGAGAAGATTATCGGAATCGCCGATTTCATCGAATCGAAAAAGCGTCCCCGTCTGCTGGTGGAAGACATACAGGATATGGTGGAACACAGACTGATGGAAGCCGGAAAATTTGATCTGGCCAAAGCCTACATCATCTACCGCTATTCCCGTGCGCTTGTGAGAAAGGCGAATACGACGGACGATTCCATTCTCAGCCTGATCAGAAACAGCAATAAAGATGTCATGGAGGAGAATTCAAACAAAAATGCCGTCATGGCAGCGACACAGCGCGATCTGATTGCCGGAGAGGTGTCAAAGGATCTGACAAAGCGCATTCTTCTGCCGGAAAAAATCTCGAAAGCGCACGAGGAAGGAGCGATACACTTCCACGATGCGGATTATTTCCTGCAGCCGATTTTCAACTGCTGTCTCGTCAACCTGGGCGATATGCTGGACAACGGCACCGTGATGAACGGCAAGATGATCGAGTCTCCGAAGAGCTTTCAGGTGGCCTGCACCGTCATGACGCAGATCATCGCCGCAGTGGCCAGCAGCCAGTACGGCGGCCAGTCTGTCGATGTCAGCCATCTGGGAAAATATCTGAGAAAGAGCTATTACAAATTCCGCCGTCAGATTGAAGAGGACTGTAAAGGACAGGTGCCGGAGGAAATCGTGGAAAAGCTCACCTGCGACAGGCTTCACGACGAACTGAGATCCGGCGTACAGACGATCCAGTATCAGATCAACACACTGATGACGACAAACGGTCAGTCGCCGTTTGTGACGCTGTTTCTGAACCTCAGAGAGGATGACGAGTATGTCAGAGAAAACGCTATGATCATCGAAGAGATTCTGAGACAGCGTCTTCAGGGGATCAAAAATGAAAAGGGCGTCTTTGTGACGCCGGCTTTCCCGAAGCTGATCTATGTCCTCGACGAGCACAACTGTCTCAAAGGCGGAAAATACGACTACATCACGAAGCTGGCGGTGAAATGCTCCGCAAAGCGCATGTATCCCGACTACATTTCGGCAAAGAAAATGCGGGAATATTACGAGGGCAATGTCTTCAGCTGTATGGGCTGCCGCAGCTTTCTCTCGCCGTGGAAGGACGAAAACGGAGAATATAAGTTTGAGGGCCGCTTCAATCAGGGAGTCGTCAGCATCAATCTGCCGCAGATCGCGATTCTTGCCGCAGGAGATGAAGAGAAATTCTGGAAGCTGCTGGACGAACGTCTGGATCTCTGCTATGAGGCGCTGATGTGCCGCCATAATGCGCTGAAGGGCGTAAAATCGGATACGAGTCCGGTTCACTGGCAGTACGGCGCGATAGCCCGGCTGGAAAAGGGCGAAGTGATCGACCGCTATCTCAAGGGCGGATATTCCACGATCTCTCTGGGATATATCGGAATTTACGAGATGACGAAACTCATGAAAGGTGTGAGCCATACAGATCCTGCCGGAAGGGAATTTGCATTCCGCGTCATGCGGTACATGAGAGCGAGATGCGACCGGTGGAAGGAGGAGACGGGACTCGGCTTCGGCCTCTACGGCACGCCGGCGGAGTCTCTGTGTTACCGCTTTGCGCGTATCGATCAGGAGAGATTCGGAACGATTCCTGATGTGACGGATAAGGGCTATTATACGAATTCCTATCATGTGGACGTCAGAGAAGAGATCGACGCCTTTTCGAAATTCACTTTTGAGAGCGAGTTTCAGAAGATTTCATCCGGAGGGGCGATTTCCTATGTGGAAGTGCCGAATATGAAAAATAATCTCGCGGCCATGGAGGACGTGGTGCGCTTCATCTATGATAATATCCAGTATGCCGAGTTCAACACGAAGTCGGATTACTGTCAGGAATGCGGATATGACGGAGAAATCCTCATCAATGATGATAACGAATGGGAATGCCCGAACTGCGGAAATAAAGACCAGAGCAGAATGAATGTCACACGGCGTACCTGCGGCTATCTGGGTGAGAATTTCTGGAATGTGGGAAAGACGAAGGAGATAAAAGCGAGGGTTCTGCATCTGTAAGCGGAACGGCGGATAAAAGATGAATTATATCAGGATAAAAAAACATGATATATCCAGCGGACCGGGAGTGCGCGTCTCTCTTTACGTGAGCGGATGTACACATCACTGCAGAAACTGTTTTAATCCGGAGACCTGGGATTTCTCGGCGGGAAGTCCGTTCGGACAGGAGACGGAGGAGGAAATCCTGGAGGCTCTGCGGCCGTCCTATATCAGAGGTCTGACTCTTCTGGGCGGGGAGCCTTTCGAGCCGCAGAACCGGCCGGCGCTGGCCGCTCTGACGGAAAGAGTGCGCAGAGAACTTCCGGAGAAGACGATCTGGTGCTATACCGGCTATGACTACGAAAAAGACCTCCTGACAGCCTGCGGTTCGGATGACGGATCGGCGGAGGCTCTTCTGCGTCTTCTGGATGTTGTGGTGGACGGCGAGTTTTCGGAGGAGGAAAAGGTCATCGACCTGAGATTCCGCGGTTCGCTGAATCAGCGGATCATCGATGTGAAAAAATCGCTGACGGACGGACGCACGGTTCTCTGGACGGACGAAGAACAGGCGGCCGGACAGAAATAAAAAAACAGGAACAGGATTGTTTTTTTCAAAGAGCAGCACTTCTCCGGGATTTCGTGTATAATAAACAGAATGATTCAGGGCGCAGACGGCCGGTTCAGGCTGCGCATACCGGATATCGGGGAAAGAGAGAAGCAGATGAGAGCACAGACGACCGTGAAAATAAGAAAACTCAGGGAGAATGCCGTTCTTCCTGTCTACGGCTCCGAGGAGGCTGCGGGCGCCGATCTTTACGCCTGCGAGGGTGCGGAGATTCAGATACAGCCTCAGGAGACAGTGATGATTCATACAGGGCTGTCGGCCGAGATTCCGAAGGGATATGCAGGACTGATCTTCGCCAGAAGCGGCATCGCTTCGAAACGCGGGCTGGCGCCGGCAAATAAAGTCGGCGTCATCGATTCGGACTATCGGGGCGAGCTGATGGTGGCGCTTCACAATCACTCACAGGAAACGGCGGCCGTCGCTGACGGGGAGAGAATCGCGCAGCTCGTCATCGTTCCGTATCTTCGCGCTGAATTTACAGAGGCGGAAGAGCTGGAGGAAACCGGACGCGGAGAAGGCGGATTCGGCTCCACGGGAAGATGCTGAACCGGAGCCGCCGGCGGAATCCATAATTTCCGCTTGTAAAACGGGATGAGTATGTTATTATATAGAGCGTCCAGGATACGTCGATTATGTTGGTGAGATAACAAAATTATTGCGGAGGATTATTTTTATGAACAAAACAGAACTGATCGCAGCTATGGCCGAAAAGACAGGAAGCACGAAGAAAGATGCAGAAGCGGCTCTCGGCGCCATGCTGGCGAGCATAAGTGAAGCTCTTGTAGCCGGAGAAAAAGTTCAGCTTATCGGTTTCGGAACGTTTGAGACGAGAGACAGAGCGGAAAGAGAAGGCAGAAATCCGAGAAAACCTGGCGAAATGATCAAAATCCCTGCATGCAAGGCTCCGGCCTTTAAAGCGGGAAAAGCTCTGAAAGACGCGGTAAATAAATAGGACAGAAAGGGAAGAACCCGGCGGCGAACGCAAAAACGCCGATTCTTTGCTGCAGACGCTCCGGAAAAATTTTTCGGAGCGTCATTTTATGTATTGACAAAATCATCGGAATGTGGCATTCTAACGATAGTTAGTTTTGACTAATGAAAGACCGGCCGATCAGAGATCAGAGATCAGAGATCGGAAAGCGGCAGGAGGCCGTTTTTTTTCGGCAACTTGGTTAGTTTAGCCTAACTTACGACTGCGGTATGAAGAAAGGAGCTGTGTGTGCTTGAAAGATATCTCATTCAACATTGTTCACCTACACTTGCGGCACTGAAGACTGCCAATATGTTCTGTCTTCCTTTCTCTTCGGAAGAAGATCTGCAGAGACAGCTCCGCATCTGGAATGAATGTCTGGAGCGGAAAGGAGTCAGTCTGCTCTTTCTCTGCAGGGGAAAGAGGAGAGCCATGATTTATGTTTTCCGCAGACTTCACCTTCAGAGAGATCTTTCGGATCCCGCGACAGCGCGCTTTCTCTCATGCTGCGGATATCCCGGCACGGGTGTTGAGGATGATCTGAACTGTCTGAAGCAGAGACTGCAGGGACAGGGCGGCTTTCCTCATGAGATCGGTCTGTTTCTCGGATATCCGCTCAGAGACGTGATCGGCTTTATCAGAAATGAAGGAAAAAACTGCAGGTGTGCCGACTGCTGGAAGGTATACGGTGATGAATGCGAAGCGAGGAAGGTTTTCGCGGAATTCCGCAAATGCACGGATGCGTATATGCGCCTGTGGAAAGCGGGCAGAAGTATCCTCAATCTTACGGTGGCGGCCTGACAGCGGATATATTTTACAAGGAGGTTTATCATCAGATGAGCAGAGTTGCAGTCGTTTACTGGAGCGGAACGGGAAATACAGCCATGATGGCTGAAAAAGTCGTCCGGGGAGTCCGCTCCTGCGGAGCAGAGGCTGTTTTATATACGGCCTCTCAGTTTGACAGCGGAATGATGGATGAGTATGATGCGATTGCTTTCGGCTGCCCGTCCATGGGAGCCGAACAGCTGGAGGAAAGTGAATTTGAACCCATGTTTTCACGCTGTGAGCCGAAGCTGAAGGGCAGAAAAATCGCTCTTTTCGGTTCTTATGGCTGGGGCGACGGCGAATGGATGAAAATGTGGGAGGATACCTGTATCAGCGACGGAGCACTGCTCGCTTATCACAGCGTGATCTGCAATGAGGCGCCTGATGACGGAGCGAAGGCAGAGTGCGAAGCGCTGGGAAAAGCACTCGCCGGATAAAAAATTATTTGACAGGCGGAAAAAAGGGTCCGTCGGGAGTAAAGGTGGAATATACGTTATCAGCGATGAGAAGGCAGGCGGAGAGGAGAAGAGAGATGATACTGATAGAAGATTAAAATGAAAAAGATTCCTTCAGGACATTCCTGTACAGAAAAACGCACAAAAACCGCCCCGGATGTGTCCGGGGCGGTTTTTGTGCACTTTATCGTCAATTAAAAGGTTTAAGAGAAAGTTTTATGCCTGTCGGTGTCAGTCATTATCGTTTCGCCTGTCAGCAGATGTCAGTTTCCGCAGATGAAGCCTCTCCGCTTCCGGCCTTCTGTCATTCGATGGCGATATATTTCTTTTCAGGAATCTGAGCGGGCACTTCCTTCGGGAAGGTCAGCGTCAGAATACCGTTTTCATATGCGGCTTTAATATCTTCTTCTTTCATGTTTTCACCCACATAGAAGCTTCTGCTGCAGGAGCCGGTATATCTTTCGCGGAAGACGTAACCTTTTTCCTCATCCTTCTTTTCCTCTTCGCCGCTGTCTCTGACGGCCGAAATGGTCAGATAGCCGTTGCTGAGCTCCGCTTTGATATCACCTTTTTCATAGCCGGGCAGATCCATCTCCATGACGTACATGCCGTCTTTTTCTCTGATATCTGTCTTCATCGAAGGCGTCTGCGCTCTGTTGCCGGCGCCGAAGAACGGAGCGGAAAACATATCATTAAAAAAGTTATCTAATCCGAAATAAGTTCTTGGTGTTAATGCAGTCATGATGAATACCTCCTTTATATTCCGCAGGAGGGCGGGACGGAAAGAATCCGTTCCGTCGGGGCCTTCTGAAGGCGCGTCCTGTGATTTCTCGCGTTTCTCTGAAAATCTTTTCCGTAAGCTCTCTCGCTTACAGTATATAATATGCCCTCATTTTAGCACTCTAAACACGATAGTGCTAAAAAATGAAATTTTTCCGCGGGATCCTATGATATCCTGATATCGTGTGAATACAGCCGGGCCGTCCGGATATGCCGCGCGGCGCTGGACGGCCTGTTCGGGAGAGGCGCGCTCTTCTCCGCAGAAACTATATACTTTTACCTCTTATGATGATATAATACAGACACGTTAAATCTTGTATTCTCAACGTTCGGACGGCAGGCGGCGGATTCCCGCGGCGCGGGGCGGCGGGGCCGCGTACTGAGCCTGTGCCGGTCTGAAAACAGGAAAAAAGAAGGAGAGAAAAACCGATGAAAAGCAAACTTGTAAAGAGCGTCCTTTCCTGCGGTCTTGCGGCTGCCATGGTTCTTTCCATGACGGCGTGCGGCGGCACATCGGGGGACGGCGGATCGGCGGATTCCGGAGAAAAGACACAGCTGTATGTCGTAAACTGGAAGGACTACGCCTCCGATGACGAGGAGCTCATGGCGGCTTTTGAGGAGGAGTACAACTGCGAGATCGTCAATACCTATATGGACAGTGAAGAAGACCTCCTGACGAAGCTCAGGACGGGAGCAGAGGGCGAGATTGATGTCTGCCTCCCGAACTGCACGATTCTTCCGGCAGCCATCGAAGACGGACTTCTGGAGCAGATCGATACGTCCAAGATTCCTAATTTCGAGCAGCTGTTTGCAAGATTCAAAGAACAGAAAGAATGCTTCGGTGAAGACGGCAACATGTATGCAGTCCCGTTTGTATGGGGTTCCACCGCTATAGCCTATAACACCGAGGAAGTGACAGAGGCGCCGACGAGCATGAAGGTCCTCTTCAGCGAGGACTACAAGGGCAGAATCGCATTCCGTGACGACTACAACGATGCAGTCATGGCGGCGGCTATCGCACTGGGACAGGATCCGAACAATCCGAGCGATCTCGATGCCATCAAAGAACTGCTGATCGAGCAGAAAGAACTGAACAGAACGTACTGGCAGACAGGAGATGAATTCTCCAAGCTCTTCGCAAACGATCAGGTTTCCGTAGGCCTCATGTGGTCCGGTCAGTCCGCGACGATGAAACAGGAAGGCGAACCGATCGGATTCGTCGTTCCTGAGGACGGCGGTATCGGCTGGGTCGATAACTGGGCGATCGCGAAATCCTCTCAGCACAAAGATCTGGCTTACGCTTTCATCAACTACATGCTGGGTGAAGACGTACAGTACGACTGGGCCTCCAGCGGCGGTCCTGCGCCTGCAAACCAGACTGCGGCAGAGAAGATCGATCCTGAATACGCAGCTTCCTGCGCGATGGATGAAGAATCTCTGAACCGTCTCTACTTCATGGAATACCGCACGGAAGATGTAAAGCGGGAGTGGAGCGATCTTTGGATCGAAGTCAAGGGAGCCTGATTCTCTGAGACAATAGCGTAATTTCCAACAGGGGCTGGAGTTTCTTTCAGTCCCTGTACCTTTTTTCAGCGGAACTGCAAAAATCGTTTACAGGTGAAAAGAAACTATGAAATTTGACAGAAGACAGGCCCTGACGTGGCCTTCCATGATCATGCTGTTTCTGTTTGCTCTTCTGCCGCTGGTGATCATGCTCGTCACCAGCTTTCAGAGCGATACGACAGGCAGCTTTACACTGGAAAATTACGAGAGGTTTTTTTCCAATCCGACATATCTGAAGCTGACCGGAAAGACGATCGTCATGAGTCTGGCCGTCACGGCTGTGAGCCTTCTCATCGCATACCCTCTGGCTTACATTATGGCAAAGAAGCTGAGAGGAATGCGCAATATCATTCTGGTTCTGGTCATCATTCCGTTCTTTACCAATCAGCTGGTGCGGGTATACAGCTGGCTGATTTTCCTGCAGGACGGAGGTATTTTCAACAATTTTCTGAGTCTGTTCGGTCTCTTTGAGGACGGACTGGGACTTCTTTATACGCAGGGGGCGGTCATTATCGGGCTGACACATGCGTTCTTCCCGTATATGGTCGTGACGATTTACATGTCACTGGAACGGATGGACGATGCGATGCTGGAAGCGAGCCGGAGTCTGGGCGCTTCGAAGTTCACGACATTCCGCCGTGTCATCTTCCCTCTGTCCATGCCGGGCGTCATCTCCGGCATCATGATCGTCTTCGTACCGGCTCTCGGTACCTTCGTCGAACCGAGAATCCTGGGAGGAACCGACGGAACGGTCATCGGAACGGTCATCGAGGATCAGTTCTTTGAGATCGCAGCCTGGAACTTCGGAGCGGCTATCGCTTTCCTGCTGCTGGCTCTCGTACTCATCAGCATGACAGCGCTGAATATGGCAGGAAAGAGGTGGGAGACAGAATGAAAAAACAGCGTCATATACTCAGCAGAATCTTTATCATTCTCGTGATTCTCTTCCTGTACGTGCCGATTTTCGTGCTGATGCTTCTGGGATTCAATGAATCGCGTTACAATTCCTTACCATTTAAATTTACGACGCAGTGGTATGAGGAGATGATCGCCAATGAAGCGCTGCTTTCGGCGGCCAAGAATTCTCTGCTCCTGGCGCTCGTCACAGGTATCATCTGCACCGTTCTGGCGACGCTCTTCATCCTGGGGCAGCGCTATCTGTCGAGGAGGACGAGCGGTCTGTTCAACAGCATCGTCATGATGCCGATGAGTATTCCGTGGCTGATCATGGGTCTTTCGATTCTGCTCATGATCCGTTCGATGGACTTTACAAAAAATATGGCGTTCGTGCTGGCCGGCCATGTTATCATCTCCCTGCCTTATGCGCTTCTCGTCCTGCGCGCGCGCATGAGCTCTCTTGACAAGTCGCTGGAAGAGATGAGCGCCTCTCTGGGCGCGGGACCGCTGACGACTTTCCGGCGGGTGACGCTGCCGGCTATCGCTCCGGCGATGGTGGCCGGAGGATTTCTCGCATTTATGATCAGCTTCGATAACTTTGCCATCAGTTATTTCCTGATACCGAACGGCGTCACGACGCTGCCGATCGAGATTCAGACATCGATCAAATTCGGATTTACTCCGGAAATCAACGCGATCTCCACGGTGATCATCGTCTTTTCGCTGGTCATTCTCCTGATCGTGGGCATTATCATGAGATCAAACTTAAAGGACATGTTGGGAGGAAAAAAATAACATGGCAAAAGTGGAATTAAGGGATCTGACAAAAATCTACGGAAACAATACAGTAGTGGATCATATCAATCTGGAGGTGGAGGACGGTACGCTGGTGTCTGTCCTCGGTCCTTCCGGCTGCGGCAAGACGACGACACTGAGGATGATCGCGGGCTTTGAGATGCCTGAGGACGGCGATGTGCTCTTCGACGGCCAGTCTGTAGGAAAAGTGGCCGTCAATAAGAGAAATATCGGCATGGTCTTTCAGAGTTATGCGCTCTTTCCTCACATGACGGTGGCTCAGAACGTCGCTTACGGCCTCGAACAGCACGCCGTTCCGAAGCAGGAAATTCCGGGACGGGTGCAGGAAGCGCTGGAAATGGTACATATGGAGGATTATGCGAAGCGCAAGCCGAAGCAGCTCTCCGGCGGTCAGCAACAGCGTGTGGCTCTGGCCAGAGCTCTCGTCATCCGGCCGAGAGTGCTGCTTCTGGACGAATGTCTGTCGGCTCTGGACAAGAAGCTGAGAGTCGAGATGCAGAGTGAGCTGCGCAGAATTCTGGAAGAGACAAAGGTGACGACCTTTTTCGTGACGCATGACCAGGAGGAGGCGATGACGCTCTCCGACAGAATCGTCGTCATGCGCGACGGAATCGTGGAACAGACCGGGACACCGTTTGAGGTCTATGAACGGCCTGCCAGCCGCTTCGTGGCGGGCTTCCTCGGAAAGGCGAATTTCATCGAAAGAGACGGAAAGACATATGCCGTCAGACCGGAAAAGGTGAAGATCGGGGAAGAGGGCACGCAGGGCGCGAGAAAGACGGGCGTCATAAGCTCTCTGGTCTATTCCGGGAATCTGACAACCTGCACCGTGGACTGCGGGGATATGGAAATCCTGGCGGAAATCTCCCATATCGACGGCGCGAAGAGATTTGAAAGAGGAGACCGTGTGTCTGCTGTCTGGAGTGATGACGCGGAGATCCTCCTCGAAGAGGCAGAGGCCTGAGAAAAAATCTTTCACAACTGTCTGTGCCGCCGGCGACGGCGGCGGAATGGAGATTGAGATGAAAAACGAATGTCTCATACTGGGCGGACTCGTACCCGATATTTATTATCGCATCAGCAGCTGGCCCGAGAGGGGACAGGACGGATTTCTGTCCGGCGAAGAGGTGAAGGCCGGAGGCTGTGCGGTAAATATGGCTGTGACGGCGGAAAATCTGGGCGTCAGAGCTCATGTGGTATCCTGCGTGGGGAATGACGGCACAGCGTCGATGCTGAGAGATTATCTGCGGGTTCACGGCCTGTCGGAGCGGTTTATCGTGCCGGCCGGAGAGGCGAGCGGAAAATGCTTCGTCTTCGTGGAGCCGGACGGAGAGCGCACCTTCCTGACCTGCAAGGGAGCGGAAGGGCTGTTTCCCGTATCTCTGGCGGAAAAAATCCGCAAAGAAAGCTTTGCGGCCGCTGGTGTGACGGGATATTATCTGCTCAACGATGACGCGGAGCTGATCATGGATGTGATCGAAGATCTGTCGTCGAAAGGAACGCAGATTTTGTTCGATCCGAGTCCGCTGGCGGGCGAAATACGCCCTGAACTGCTGGAACGGATGATTGCGGTGAGCGATATTATGACGCCGAATCTCACGGAGCTGGAGATCCTCGAAGAAGTGACGGGAAGACCGAAAGGTTCTCTGACGGGCGGCCCGCGCGGCGAAGGCGGATGGGCGCAGGAAGAGAAAACCGGCGGAAGGGAGAGGATTCTTATCGTCAAGGACGGAGCGGAGGGCGGAAGCGTCTTTCACGGCGGCGCCGTTTTCCGCTATGAGGCGGAGAAATGTCATGCCGTCGACACCACGGGCGCAGGCGACAGCTTTTCCGGAGCGCTTCTTTACGGGCTGACACAGAATATGGATATCCGCCGAAGCGTACGGCTGGCGGCACGCTGTGCGGCGAAGACGGTTTCGATCGTCGGCCCGCACGGTTTCTGGAAACCGGATGAACTCGCCGGGACGGAAGAAGGAGGAAATACGTCAGATGAGTGACAGCAATATTTTAGACAGAGCATACGGAGCTCTCGTAGGCGGCGCTATCGGAGACGCGATGGGAATGCCGGCGTCGTTTCTGACGCGAAGTCAGATTGAGGCGAGCTACGGATATATCCGGGATTTTCTGGAACCGGAAAAAGACGTGCAGAGTTATCACGGAGATCTGAAGGCCGCTGAGATTACGGACGATACGATGGAGAGCGTCATTCTCAGCGATATTCTGATCAGAGAAGGCGGATTCAGCGAAGCGGCCTTCAACGAGGCCATGAAAAAATGGGCCGTAGAGCAGAAAATGCTCGAAAGCACGGTGATCGGACCTTCCACGCGCCGTTATCTTACGGCGATTATCGAGGGAAGGGATCCGAAGGAGACGTCGGGACTCGGAAATACGAACGGCAGCGCGATGAGAGTGGCTCCTGTCGGGGTGAAATATTACCGCGATCTGGCGAAGTGCGCGGAGGCTGCAGCCGCATCCTCTCTGCCGAGCCACGGAAGCAGACCGGCGGTGGCGGCGGCCTGCGCGGTGGCCTGCGCGGTGGCGGCAGGCGTGGCCGGCGGATATGCGCCGACAGAGGTGATGCGGATCGCATACGATGCGGCCGTATTCGGCGAGAAGAAAGGCGCTGAGATCACGGCGCCGTCCGTATCCCGCCGCATCCGCATGGCGGAACGCATCGTGGACGAAGCGGGAGAAGCGGATATCCGGGAGATCATCGACGAGCTGGTGGGAATTTTCGGAGCCAGCATGTTCGCTTATGAGTCGGTGCCGCTGGCGCTGGGAGTCTTTTATGCGGTGAACGGCAGCGCGCGGAACGGGATTCCGGCGGCGATCAACGCGGGCGATGATGCGGATACGAACGGAGCTATCTGCGGAAATATCTGCGGCGCTTTTTCGGGAGCGGAATCTCTGCCTGAAGAATGGCGCACGCGCGTCCAGAAGACGAGCTGTCTCGATCTGAAAGCCACGGCGGCGAAGCTGATCTAAGGAAAATAACGCCGCCTGCATGGCGGATAAAGAGACGGATCCGCAAAAAAAGCTTCCGGCCGGACGCGCAAAATTTTCGCACGTCCGGCCGGAAGCTCTTTGTGATGCGGATGAGGATCTGTTCAGATCGAGATCTGCGCGCCGGCAGTATTCAGGATATTTGCCTGACAGGTGGCGATCAGGTCGCCTCTTTCATTTCTGGCTTCGCCGGCCATAGAGAGAATCTTTCTGCCGGCGGAGACGACTCTGGTGCTGACAAAGATCTTTGAGGTATCTTCGAGTACCGCTTTGTGGAAATTGACGCTCAGATTGACCGTCGGCATAGGGCTGCCTTTTGTGGAGATATAGGAGAAGATACCGTAATTATTGTCGAAAAAAGCCGCGATATATCCGCCCTGAAGCAGTTTGTAGCCGTTGCGCTGAGCGGGCTTCAGCGGGTAAGCCAGCGTCAGTTCACCCTGAGGGGAATAATCGATGAACTCTGTTCCGAAGTCAGCGGCTGTGGGATGAAGGCGGATGAGATCTTCGTACGGCATGGAGAGTTCTTTTTTCAGAGCTTCTCTCACTTCTTCGTTTGTCATTTCTGTTTTTTCTTCTGTCAGCATATCGATACTCCTTTATGTTCCTGAGATCTGTCAGATATCTCTGCTTTGTATTTTTTCACGCCTGTTCATGTTCCTGCGGATATTTTATCATGTATTCGGCGGACTTTCCACGCTTTTCCCTTAAGATTTCAGGCGTTATGACGCCTGTTATCCGGCGGAACGGCGATGCTCACAGACTGTGTTTTCCGAAAGTGCGGGGAAGCAGCTGTGCGAGCGTCATACTTTCCCATCTGCCGTTTTTGTCGACGGCGATGACTTCGAGACTGCCGTCCGGAGAAAATTCAGAGAGAAACTGACGGCAGACGCCGCAGGGCCAGCAGTAATCCGGACCGCTTCCCGCGACGGCGATGCGTACGAAGTCGGTATGCCCTTCGCTTACGGCTTTCGCGGCTGCCGTGCGCTCCGCGCAGATCGTCGGGGAAAAAGAGGCGCTTTCGATATTGCACCCTGTAAATACAGAGCCGTCTGAGCATTCCAGCGCGGCGCCTACGGCAAAGCCGGAGTACGGGCACCAGGCCCGTCTTTTCATGGAGACGGCAGTGAAAATCAGTTCCTGTTCAGTCATAAGATCAGTCAGCTCCTTTCGGTACGGCGGCAGACCGACGCGCCGTTTCTGTTCTGTTTACGTAATATTTTCACAGTCTTTTTGTATTCGACATTTCCCGTTCAGAATATCATCACACAGAAGCGCTAAACTGAAAACACAGTCAGATAAGACATAGGAATCAGATAAGACAGCGGAAGATGGTTTGAATTCGTTTTATCCGTTTTCTGTGATATCTGCGCACAGAGGCGCAGTTCATATAGATTATGCGGCCGGTCACGGATCAGCGTGGCCGGCCGTATTGTGTCCGTACGGATGACATCCTGCAGAGGGGATGCGTGCTGTCATTTCTTTTTCAGCGTCGGAACAAAGCGGCTGATGAAGCGCCCTCTGCCGCGTCCTCTGTTTCTGATGTAGAAAAAGCCGAAGAAAGAAAAGACGACGGCGCCGATGAAATTGACGAAAAGATCCGCCATCGTATCGATAATGCCGATGTCGAGATATCCTCCGAGTCCCAGAGCTGTCTGTGAGCCGTCTGATCCGACGAGGATCACGTCGCGGATATCCGTGACCGGTACAGGAGCCGTTCCTCCCGCAGGATCGAGCATGACAGTGCTGAAGGAGGATATGACCGTATCCTTCTGCATATCCATGCCGAAGAAGTGATCCATACTGAACTCGAAGAACTCCCACAGAACGCCGATCGTCATGGAAAAACAGAAGGCGAAGAGTGCGAGATAAAGCGGAGAGAGGGAAAACTTGAAACGGTCGTTGCGGTTTAAAATATCGATCAGAGAAAATCCGACCGCGGCGCACAGAAAACCGTTCAGCGTGTGCAGCATCGTGTCCCAGGCGGGAAACTCCGTGTAGTAGGAGCGGATTTCTCCGAGAATCTCCGCCGCGTAGATGAAGAGAAGGATGATGATTTCAAGCGTGTCCGGAAACTCGATTTTCAGCCGCCGTTCGACGAACGACGGGAGTGTGAAAAGGATCAGTGTGAGGACACAGAGCATGACATTTTCAAAGTTGCGGTTGAAAATCTGTGCGATCATGACACCGATCACCGAGAGCCTGAGAAGAAAGTAGACGGCCTTCAGAGCACGTCCGGCTTTTTTCTGCTGCCTGTCCGGTCCGTCAGGAAGTCTGTCCGGCTGTCCGGAATACTCTTTCTGTCCGGAATGCTCATTTTGTGTGATCTGTCCGTCCGCCCGGGAAGCGGCCCGGCTGTCTGAGATATCTGTCTGTTTTTTCATAGCTTTTTTCCTGATGTTTTGTATTGCGGTAAATTCCTGATGAAACAAAAAAACGAAACCGCAGAAAAAAACCGATTTCGTTT
>CALXIZ010000060.1 GCA_944388495.1 uncultured Clostridia bacterium
TTCAGCCATTCGATATGCTGTACATCCAAGTAATTTGTCGGCTCATCGAGAAGCAGAATATCGGGTTTTTCGAGGAGAAGCTTTCCGAGAAGAACCTTTGTCCGCTGACCTCCGCTGAGATCCGTGACGTCGCGGTCGAGGCCGATTTCGGCGAGTCCGAGCGCACGCGCGACTTCCTCTACTCTGGAGTCGATCAGATAAAAGTCGTGGGCCGTCAGCATGTCCTGAATCGTACCCAGTTCTTCCAGCATATCGGTCATCTGCGCTTCATCCGCGTCAGCCATGCTGTCACAGATCTGCGTCATGCGTTCCTCCATTTCAAAAAGGAAAGAAAAGGCGGAAGCGAGGACGTCACGGACCGTCATTCCCCGGGAAAGGCTCGTGTGCTGGTCAAGATAGCCCACGCGCACATTGCGTGCCCATTCAATTTTTCCTTCGTCCGGCGTGAGTCTGCCGGTGATGATATTCATAAAGGTGGATTTCCCTTCGCCGTTGGCGCCTATGAGGCCGATATGTTCTCCTTTGAGCAGGCGGAAGGAAACGTCGTGAAAGATCGCCCGGTCTCCGAAGCCGTGCGAAAGATGTTCTACGGTTACAATGCTCATTTTTCTGTATACTCCTGTGAAACGGGCGGAAAACGGGATGCGGCAGGTTCCCGTCTCAGTCCTGCCGCCGGATCCGGTGTCCGGAGCTCTGTCCGGAAAAAGAAAAATCCGGTCTGTCGGAAATCAAGTGTAACATTTTTAACGCACGGAAGTAAAGCAGAGAATGCGGAAAGGAAGTAATCTCATGAGTTTCATGCTTTTTATTTCAGCTCTTATTCTCGGATATCCGCTGATTTTCATGCCTTCCTATATCTCGGAAGGCAATTCGTTTCCGAAGCCTCTGAGCGCGGAGGAAGAATCATATTATCTGAAGAAGATGCATCAGGGCGATAAGGAAGCAAAAAATGTTCTGGTGGAGCATAATCTGCGGCTGGTGGCGCATATCGCAAAGAAATATTCCGGTACCGGGCTGGATTCCGATGATATCATATCGGTCGGTACGATCGGCCTTATCAAATCAGTCGATACGTTTCAGGAAGGGAAGAGTGTCAGGCTGGGGACATATGCGGCAAGGTGTGTGGAAAATGAGATTCTGATGTGGCTGCGCAAATCGAAAAAAGAGCGGGCGGAGATTTCCATAAACGAACCTCTGGGAACCGACAGAGAGGGAAATGAGATCAGCTTCAACGATATCCTCGGTACGGACGGCAGTGAAATATCGAGGGATCTGGAACTGAGCGCACAGACGAAATGTCTTTATGAGGCTCTGAGAAAAAAACTCGGAGAGCGGGAGCGGACGGTGCTCATAAAAAGATACGGCCTGTTCAGTCAGGAGGGAATGACACAGCAGGAAGTGGCCGATGAGCTGCATATCAGCAGATCTTATGTATCGAGAATCGAAAAAAAAGCGATCGGAAAACTCAGGGAATGTTTTCATCTGTTCGACTGAGGGAATGATAACAGAAGAGAGAATTATGATGAAAATCTGAAAATTTCATAATATTTATAAAGAAATTCTTTCGCTTATTGTGAGTGCTATTAAATGATGATAAAATTAACATGACTGACCGGGAAACCGGATTTTTCCGGTGATTTCTGAAGAGAGTAAATAAGGGTAATGCACATGAAAAAACGTATTATTTTAGCTTCCGGCTCGCCGAGGAGAGCGGAGATACTGACCGCTCACGGCGTGAATTTTACAGTGCTTACGTCTGATGCGGACGAAAAGGTGGAAAAAGGGACTGATCCGAAGACCGTATGCATGTATCTGGCACTGAAAAAAGCGCTGGCGGTCCGCAGAAAGACGGAGGAAGGCCTCATCATTGCGGCCGATACGATTGTCGTATCTGACGGACAGATAATCGGAAAGCCTGCCGGCGAAGGTGATGCGTTTGAAACTCTGAAAAAGCTGAGAAACGGAAGTCATTCTGTCATGACCGGCGTGGCGCTCTGCGATGCCGGAGAGGAAAACACGAGGGTATTCTGTGAGGAGACCCACGTGTTTTTCCGTGATTACACAGATGAAGATATCCTCGCCTATATCCGAACAGGCGAGCCGATGGATAAAGCGGGTTCTTATGCGATTCAGGGCGGATGGGCTGAGTTTGTCGAACGAATAGAAGGTGATTATTCAAATGTCGTAGGGCTTCCCTGGGACAGGCTTTCCCTTGAGCTGCAGAAGTTCTGAGAGAGTCTGACCCGTATATTGCGGAGTCGGATATTATGAAGAATTATATTTCAATCAAAGATCTTCCCGCTGAGGAAAGACCGAGAGAACGTCTCCTGAAACGGGGAGCCGCATCCCTTTCCAATGCGGAGCTGATCGCTGTTCTGCTGGGAGGCGGAACAGCGGGAGCATCGGCCGTCAATCTGGCGGAAAAAATTCTGGCAATCGACAGCGGAGGTATTCGCATACTGAATGACTGCGTACCGGAAGAACTCTGTAAAATAGAAGGCGTAGGTCCTGCGAGAGCGGCATGTCTGCTGGCGGCCGCAGAGCTCGGACGCAGGCTTCATGATGCGCCGAAACAGAATCGTGTCAGTGCTTCCTCGCCTGAGAAGATTGCTTCGCTGTTTATGAGCGAAATGCGGTATCTCAAAAAGGAAAATTTTAAGGTTCTGCTTTTAAATGCCAAAAATGAGATTATCATGAAGGATGATGTTTCAGTGGGTTCGCTGATGAGTTCCCCGGCACATCCGCGGGAGGTATTCTCCAATGCGCTGCGCAGAGGCGCGGCGAGCGTGGTTCTCGTCCACAACCATCCGAGCGGAAACCCCTCTCCGAGCAGAGAGGATCTGCTCCTGACGGAGCGGCTCGTGAAGGCGGGAGAACTTCTCGGCGTCGAGGTTCTCGATCATATCATCATCGGTGACGGCGAGTATGTGAGTATGAGGGAACTCGGAAGGATTTAAAGGCGGACTGCATTATATATTCAGATAAATACAGGCGCACAGACGTGATGTACTAAAGGAGAAAGAATTACTATGGGACTGGGTTTTTTTAAACAGGATATCGGTATTGATCTTGGCACTGCCAATACACTCGTATATATCAAAGGCAAAGGCATCGTTCTGGATGAGGCCTCTGTCATAGCTTATAACAAAAATACGAAACGCATCATCGCGGTGGGAAATGATGCCAAAAATATGATCGGGGCGGCTCCTCCTCATATCAGTGTCGTAAAGCCTCTGCAGGACGGGGTCATTTCCGATTTCGGCATGACGAGCATGATGCTCAAGACTTTTATTTCGAGAGTGATCCCTACTTCTTCTTTCTTTACGTCGGTGCGCGTGGTCATCGGCGTACCTTCCGGCGTTACAGAAGTCGAGAAAAGAGCGGTGGAGGAAGTGACAAGGCAGATGGGAGCGAAGGAGGTCTTTATCATGGACGAGCCGATGGCGGCGGCGATCGGCGTCGGCCTGCAGGTAGACTCTCCGACCGGCTGCATGATTACGGATATCGGCGGCGGGACGTCCGATATCGCTATCATATCTCTGGGAGGTATCGTGACGAGCACCTCTCTGCGCATGGCGGGAGACAGGATGAATGAAGCGATCATCGACCATATCCGCAAGATGTACGGCCTTCTCATCGGAGAGAAGATGGCGGAAAAGGCAAAGATCGCCATCGGATGCGCCTTTATCGACGAAAGCGATCCGGACTGGATCATGCGCGCGGACATCAGCGGCAGAGATCTGGCTACCGGCCTGCCGAAGACGATAGAGATTTCGTCAAAGGATATCTGTACCGCGCTGGAGGAATCCGTAAAGGAGATCATCGACGGGATCAAGGTTACACTGGAAAACGCGCCGCCTGAGCTGGCAGCCGATATCATCAATACCGGAATGGTGATGGCGGGAGGCGGCTCTCTGCTGAGAGGACTGGATGTGCTGATCGAAAGGGAGACCGGCATTGCCACTATGATCGCAGAAAATGCTTCGGAAGCGGTAGCGATGGGTACCGGACTCAGTCTTCAGAATATGGAGACGATTATGACCCATGTGAGAGCAAAAAATCCTTATGCCAACACGAGTTCGAGCAATAATGCTTACTAATTCTGTATCCTTTTCGGTGCAGAGACAGGAGTCTTTTCAATGAACTGGATAAAAGAGCACGTAAAGCTTGCCGTCCTGACAATCGTCATCATTTTTCTGGTGACGATTATTGTCATATCCTCTTATCATCCCGGCTCGGTTTCAGCGGCGGGAGAGACAGTGCAAACGGCTGCTGCTGCTGCGGAGGAGCCTCTGACGGATGCCAGCAGCGGAATCAGAGGATTTTTCAACGGACTTTTCGGTTTCCGCAGTCTGCAGCGTGAAAATTATGAACTGCGGCAGCAGGTGGCGGATCTCAGTGAACAGCTGACACAGGCTCAGCTGGATGATCAGAAGCTGAGCCAGCTCAGAGAGCTGTCACAGAGTCTCGGCTATGCTTCTTATGATGACAGTTATGAAAAAGTGACGGCGGATGTTATCGCGGTGGACGGATCGAATATTTTCAATATTTTCACGATCAATGCCGGAAAAAATGACGGGATCAGTGCGGGAAGCGTCGTCGTAAATGAGGATGGCCTCGTCGGCAAGGTTACCACGGTCGGCAATAACTGGTCAAAGGTTCTCGGCATCGTGGATGCCAATGATTCTGTCAGCTTTACTCTTCTGCGTGATCCGGAAGTTGTGGGCGTTCTCTCCGGAGACGGAGAGGGAGGTCTGTCCGGCTATCTTTTCGATGAGGAAAAGTCGCTGAACAGCGGAGATGTCCTCATCACATCCGGGATGAGTCTTTATCCGGCAGGTATCACGATCGGAAAAGTGGAATCCGTGGAATATGATGAGAGCAGCAAGGAGCGCAGAATCTATGTCGAACCTCAGGTTAATTTCCGTGCGGTGAAGATGGTGACCGTTCTCGTCGGTGAATAGGACGGAATAACCGGACAGAAGAAAAGAACCGCCGGATAAAAAATCTGAAGAAGCTGCAGTACCGGAGAGGAGGAATGAAAGTCGCAATATTATGTTGGATAAATTAAAACTGACCCTGATCTATGCCGCGGGATTCCTGCTTCAGTGCACGGTGTTCAATGCAGTGGCGGTGTTCGGCGTCACGCCGGGGATCATCCTTGTGCTGACTGTCATATACAGTTTTTTCTTTGAAAAACCCGAAGGACTCGTGCTGAGCGTCATCTTCGGAATTCTGCAGGATCTGTTCTTCGGACAGGTGATCGGCATCTCCGCTCTGATATATCTCGTGATCGGGCTGCTTCTGAAGCTGGTCCGCACGGGGGTATACCGGGATAATAAGATACTCCTGCTGTTCGTCACGGCAGCCGTCACACTGGCTTATGCGGCGGCTTACTGGCTTCTGAACAATATGATGCTGCAGGCTGATATAAACTTTCTGTATGCTCTGAGAAAGGTTCCGGTTTCAATCATATGGAACTACGTGATATTGCTGCTCCTTCTGCCTCTGGCAAGAAGACGGCGGGGATTTACGGTGTAGACTGACAGGAGTGTGAATATGGGACTTTGGCTGAAAGATAAAAGAAATCAGATTAAGCTTTTGTTTCTGGTTCTGATGATCGTGCTGGCGGGGCGTCTTTTTTATGTGACGGTGGTGCAGGGAAAGGAATGGGATGAAAGAGCGGAAAATATCAGCACCAAGACGGTATATACCTCGGCGCCGCGCGGAGAGATACGTGACCGCTACGGCAGACTGCTGGCCGGCAACGAAGTCAGCTATGCGGTTCATCTCGTAGCGGCGGAAGTCGATGAAGAGAATATGAATACGGTCGCTCTGAATCTGATCAGTCTTCTGGAGAGCAACGGCGATGCCTATAATGATGAGTTTCCGATTCTGATCGCAGAGGACGGGAGCTTTTACTATTCCTATGACCAGGAAATAGAAGAGTGGCTGAGCTCTCAGAATCTCAGAACGGATCTCACGGCGCAGGAAGCCTTTGATGCGCTGAGAGAGCGCGAGGGGATCGACGAAAGTCTGGATGACTATGAGGCACAGACGGCTCTTCAGAATACGTACAGTATCTATCCTCCGATTTCCGTGCGCAGAATGGAATTTACACAGCAGATGGAAAAGAGGTCGTTTCTGCAGAGCTTTAAGCTGGACGAGGATCTGAGTGCGGAAGAGGCCTTTGAAGAGCTGAGAGAAAAATATGAGATCGATGATTCCTATTCCGACGAAGAGGCGCGTAAGATTCTGATCATCCGCAATGAACTGAAGAGTCTCGGTTATCAGAGTTATCTGCCGGCGGAAGTGGCCGGCGATGTAAGCGAGCAGACGATCATCACGCTGGAGGAAAAATCCTATCTTTATCCGGGCGTCGAAGTGGCACGTGAATATGTCAGAACTTATCCGAACGGAACGACGGCATGCCATATTCTCGGATAT
>CALXIZ010000061.1 GCA_944388495.1 uncultured Clostridia bacterium
CCTGATTCTGGAAGCTTCTTCGCAGGAGCAGGGAATCGAAATATATCATCAGATGCAAAGACAGCTGATGATTCCGGAATATCGGGAAATTCTCAGCGAACAGTTAGAGAATCTGTATGAGGCGGCGAATACGAGTATGGCTAATTTTCTGGCTTTCTTTGGAATTTTGATTGCGGCTGCCGCCGTTCTCATACCGGAGATCAGTCTGGAACTCTTCTCCTGTTGTACCGAAGTTATCAATTTTCTTTTTAAAGCAGTCGTGCTTGCAGTTGTTTTCTATTGTTTTAATAAAGTCTTTTTGTTGAAACGCCGCAGCCGGTAGATGAGTCAGCAAACCGTGTAAAAGCAAAAACGGGAATCCGTCTTCCCGTTCATCAAAATGAGAATATTGTCCTGAAAAAGGAGTGAAGGCCAATGAGACAGGATACAGTTTTACTGGATGAAAAAAGTGCGGAGGAGTTCTTCCTGTTTCTGAAGGAAAAGAGCAGGACAGAGGGCACGATAGAGAATTACCGTCATTCGCTGGAGGAGCTGTACGATTACCTCCCTCAGGAAGACGGAGAGAGCGGCAGCGGAAAACAGATCGGGGACGGGACGCTGACGCAGTGGCGGGAGGAGCTGCTGCATCGGGGCTATGCCGTGCGGACGGTCAATGCCAGGATGTCGGCCGTCAATAAGTTTCTGGAATATCATAACAGAAAGGATCTGCAGATCTCTCCGATCGCAGTCGGAGAGAGCGGGATTCAGCCGGAGCTGTCGCGGGCGGAATACCTGCGGCTTCTGAATGTGGCGAAGCTGACGGGACAGGAGAGGACCTATTTTCTCCTGAAGACGATCGCCGGCGTCGGTATCCGAATGGACGAGCTGCAGGAGATCACGGTGGAGCACCTGAAGGAGGGGCGCATTACCGTGGGAAAGACGAAGAAAAAGAGGACGGTCAGGATTCCGCCGCTGCTGCGGGAAGAACTGCTGGAGTACGCAGAGAGAAAGGGAGTCGCCTCGGGAGCGCTGTTTCTGACGAAAAACGGAATGCCGGTCAACCGCAAGCATGTACACTACAGCTTCAAGCAGCTGTGCCGGGATGCGAGAGTGGACGAGGAGAAGGTGACGCCGGGATGTCTGAGAAATCTGTATTACCGTACATATGAGACGATTCAGAGAAGCATCGCTGTTCTGACGGAACAGGCATATGAGCGGATGCTGGAGGAGGAACAGGCAAAGATCGGCTGGGAAAACACCCGAAGTGACAGATAAAATATATTACAAAAAATAAAAGAAGAGAGTATGAAAAGAGCGCAGCGGGGATGAGTTTTCTTTATGGGATTCGGAAATTTTTTCTGTTTACCGTAAAGAGAGCATATCGGAGAGACCCCCCCTCGGATCTTTCTCATACTCTTTTTTTATGTGATAATATCGGAAATAGGTATTGGACACAGAAGAAATATAATTATATAATAAAAAATTAAGAAGGGAATGATAATACGATACGGAAGAGAGGGGGAAAAAACTTGGAGGAAAACCGCCGGCTGGCTCACAGGGTGACGGAACAGGTAAACCGTGTCATTCTGGGCAAGGAAAAAGAAGTAAAGGAGATCATGCTGGCTTTTTTAGCGGGAGGACATGTTCTTCTGGAGGACATTCCCGGCGTGGGAAAGACGACGATGGCGCTGGCTTTTTCGGAGGCGATGGAGCTGGAATACCGCAGAATACAGTTTACACCGGATGTTCTGCCGTCTGATCTCACGGGGTTTTCGATCTACCGCAGAGAAACCGGGAGCTTTGTCTATCAGCAGGGAATCGTTTTCTGCAATCTGCTTCTGGCGGATGAGATAAACCGTACTTCTCCGAAGACACAATCGGCGCTGCTGGAGGTCATGGAAGAGCGCAGAGTTACAGTGGAAGGCGTCACGCGGAAGGTTCCCGATCCGTTTCTCGTCATTGCGACACAGAATCCGGCCGGAGCGGCGGGAACGCAGCTGCTTCCGGAAGCACAGGTGGACCGGTTTATGATCTGTCTTTCCATCGGCTATCCCGACTTCGGAAGCGAGCTTGCCATGGCGCTGGAAACCGGCACGGACAGCCGCCTGAAGGCTGCAGAACGTGTCATCGGCGCCCGGACGCTCTCTGAGCTGCAGCGCGAAGTCGGCGGCGTCTATCTCGGGGAAAGAGTGGGCGGCTATATCGTCCGTCTCATCCGTGCCACGAGAGAAGATGTTTATCTGGATCGAGGCGGCAGCCCGCGTGCGACGATCGCGCTGGTAAAGATGGCGAAGGCATCGGCCTGGATGGACGGAAGAGATTATGTGCTTCCGCAGGATGTGACGCAGCAGTTTCCTCACGTGATGCGTCACCGGATGATGAGAAGTTCTTCCGCTGTGATGGAGGGAATAGAAAAAGAATCGATTCTGAAGCGGATTCTGGATGAAACGGAAAGACCGAGCATGGGAGAAAAGCGATGAGGTGCGTTTTTTTCCTTCTTCTGATACCGGTGACCTATTATCTGGCGGGAATGTTTCACAGTCTTTTTCTGATGATTCTCTGTCTGGCGGAATTTGCGGCGGCGTTTTTTTCTCTGGTTCTCGTCTGCTGTCTGCGGAGAAGAGTTTCCGTATCCTTTTGCAGGACGTCGGATACAGTCCGGGTCGAAGAGACGGCTGTCTGCGGACTGAGTCTGCGCTCCGCCGCGCGGCTTCCGGCAGGGCGATGTGTACTGACGGTAGAGGCGTATTATGAGAGCGGCGGCGACTGGCCGGCGATAATGTGGAAGAATGAGATGCATAAAAAGATCGAAAGCAAGGCGGAGCGCGGAAAGACGCAGAGTTTTTTCCGTGTGTTCGCTCCGTTCTGCGGGCTGATCCGCCTGAGGATAAAAAAAATCCGCGTATACGATTATTTTTCGGTGTTTTCTTCCGCCGGAAAATTGTCGGAAGAGATGTATCTGGCTGTTTTTCCGAAAGGGCCGGTTTTGAGGATCGGATACGGATCCGCGCTCTGCAGCGACGGCAGTATACGCACGGACAGAACGGAAAATCTGCAGGGCGAAGCGCGTCATGAGGTCAGGCAGGTGCGGGAGTACCGCAGCGGAGATCCGGTCCGTTCCGTTCACTGGAATCTCAGCGCGAGAAGCGGAAGTCTGAAGATCAGGGAATATGAAAGAGAGCGCGAGGGATCCGCTGAAATTTTTCTTGACACAGACGGCCTGTTCATGATGACAGCCTGTGATAAAAACAGCTTTTATATCCTCGTCTACGCTCTCGTCAGCGGACTGCTGGAAGAAACTGCTTCTGTCAGAGTCAGCTGGCCGGATACGGCGCCTGAAGGCGGAGCGGAAAATACGAAGGCGCGGGGGAGAGGGCAGAGATATGAAAATCCGGAAAAAACAGAGAGAAAAGGAGATCGCCTCTCTTCAGCCGAAGTCCGGAACGCAGAGGAGTGCAGGGATCTGCTGTACCGTCTGTACCTGACGGAAGCACGCATGAAAAAAATATGGGAAAAAAGAACGAAAAAGAAAAATATAGAAGACATGTGGCGGGAGATGACGGAATACAGGCTTCAGATGCAGAGGAGAAGAAACAGCGTGCGGAATCAGAAAGAGATGCAGCAGACGGAAAATATGCTCATACTTGATACGGATCTCGCGCTGTACAGCGGCAGGACGCTGATTTTCAAATTTTCCGACGGAAACCTGGAAGAAGAAATCAGAAAAAATGTTTTTCTTCTCTGATCTTCCCGGACATGCCGCGAGTCTCCGCCTTCGTTTGCCGGATACCGGCGTCCGAAGCGGAGGCCGGAGAAAAAGACTCAGAAGAGGAAAAAATACGGAGAGGAGGGGAAACCCGGACAGTGAATACAGGCAGAATCGAAATCAGAGATTTTACGGAGGAAAAGAAAAAAACACACCGGGATTCCAGGACGGCGCTGCTGTTTCTGATCAGCGGCATTCTGGGAATTCTGTTTTTTCTGGAAAATATGGCAGGGATCTCTTTTGATCTTCTGACGGTCGGCCTTTTTTCTTCTGCTCTGTGTGCGGCGCTGTGGTTTTTCTTTTACCGGAGCAGGAGAGCCTTTCTGCTGACGCTGCTGGTGCTGACAGCAGCTGTTTCGGCTGCCGTCGTGCTGCTGCGCGGGCAGCTTTACGCGCAGCTGATTCAGACTGCAGAGGCGTTTTCTGTCGGCGGAGAGGCGGACAGCCCTCCGGTCACGCAGCTTGCGCTTCTGTTTTCTGTCTTGCTCGTCCTTCTGCTTTTCGGACTGGAGTGTATCATCCGCAGTCACGGCATTCTGTATCTGCTGACGACGGCGCTGCTGTTGCTGTCGCCTCTTTTCGGGGTGGAGGCGGATGCGGAATCCTTTGTTCTGCTGGTTCTGTTTCAGGCGGGCTTTTTTATTCTGCGGGCGGCGGATCCGGCGCGCGGCGGAAACGGCATGAGTGAAGAGAAAGAGCGCAGAATCGGCAAAAAGAGCAGCGCCGCTGCAGCGTTGCTGCTCGTCATTGCGTTTGCGGCCGCCTGTCCGGCAGCGGTTCTGTTTTCCGATGAGCTGAGTGACGGCGCATATCGGATCGAAGGCTTTTTTGTCCGCTCCTTCCGGAATTTTTCCGGCAGTGCAGACGGTGCCGCTGACGGCGGAGATGTCAGCCGGGGAAACAACTACCGCGCCGGCAACGCCGTGCTGGAGCTGTCTGTCAGCCGCCGGCCGTCAGAAGTCCTCTATCTGAAAGGCTTCGAAGGCGGGGAGTACATCGGCGGCGAATGGCTGCCGGCCGATGAGGAATCTCTTTTTCAGGATATCGCGGATGACCTGCACTGGCAAAACCGGGAGAACGGCATAGCTGAAATGTTTGACAGCATGTATTTTTCTGTCAATCAGAATCTCGTGCCCGGGATAAAATCGGGCCCGATGAGACTGGTGATCGGACACAGCAGCGGAGATTACAGAAGGATTTATTCGCCGTACTGCGGCGAGTGGATGAGCGGATGGCTGTATGGCGACAGTCTGCAGGGAGAAGGATATCAGTATGAATATTATGAACGCAGAGACATGAGAAAAGACTGGCAGAGCATGCGGAGTCAGTCCGGCGCTTCATCAAATCGGTTCCGGCAGCTTCAGTCTGTTTACCGGAGCCATATACGGAATATCTATACGCGAGTTCCGACAGATATTCTGCCGCGCCTGACGGCTCTGACGGCTCAGAACCCGCTGTCGGATACCGATGAGATTACGGCTTTCATTCTTCATACACTTGACAGCCGTGCTTCATACAGCCTGACGCCGGGGCGTATGCCTCTGAACGGCGCGGATGTGGCGGAGTATTTTCTCTTTGAGGGACACAGCGGCTATTGTGTTCATTTCGCGACGGCCGCGACGCTGATGTACCGTCTGTACGGCGTACCTGCCCGATACGTCTCAGGGTATGCGGCTTCGCCGGATGATTTCACACAGCAGAAGGACGGCAGCTGGCGCGCCGTACTGACCGACGAGGCGGCTCACGCCTGGACGGAGATCTTCCTTATGGGGTACGGGTGGATGCCGGTGGAGGTCACGCCGTCCGCCGGCGGAGATGTGACAGCATCGTATCCGGGTCTCAGTACTTCCGGGCTCAGCCGGCTGATGGAAGAATACAGGCAGGAGGATGATCCGGCACAGCCTGAGGAGGAAAACGACGGACCGTCACAACGGACGGAAGAACCTGAAAAAAGAGAAGAATCTTCTCCGCGCAATGCGCAGAAAAGAGAAGTGCCGGGCCGCTGCATCGTCATCATCTGCTGTAT
>CALXIZ010000062.1 GCA_944388495.1 uncultured Clostridia bacterium
GCGCACAGAAGCGACATCAATTATGAGGTGGCGGAAGCCAGAGAAAAGGAAGTGCGCCACGACGTCATGTCTCACGTCTACGCATACGGTGTACAGTGCCCGAAGGCGAAGGGCAGCATCCATCTCGGCGCCACCAGCGCCTACGTGGGCGACAATACGGACGTCATCCAGATCCGTGATGCGCTGACGATACTGAAGCACAAGCTGGCGGACCTTCTCAGCCGCCTGGCAGCTTTTGCTCTGGAAAACAAAGACGTTCCGACACTGGGATTCACTCATTTTCAGCCGGCACAGCTGACGACAGTCGGCAAGCGCGCCACGCTGTGGATGCAGGACTTTTATTTCGACTATCTCGATGTCTGTGAGCTCATCGACAGCCTGATGATGCTGGGCGTCAAGGGAACGACGGGAACACAGGCGAGCTTTCTGGATCTCTTCGACGGAGATCACGAAAAGGTCAAGGAACTGGACCGCAGAGTCGTGAAAAAGATGGGATTCGAAAAGTCGATCCCTGTTTCCGGCCAGACGTATACGAGAAAGGTGGACTTCAAAGTCCTGACTGTTCTCAGCGGCATCGCCCAGAGCGCACACAAGATGACGAACGACATCCGCCTTCTGCAGCACCTCAAGGAGGTAGAGGAACCGTTTGAAAAGAAACAGATCGGATCCTCCGCCATGGCATACAAGCGCAACCCTATGAGAAGCGAAAGAATCGCCTCTTTATCGCGTTATGTGATGAGCAACGCTATGTCGGCGGCCATGACAGCGTCCACACAGTGGTTTGAAAGGACGCTGGACGATTCCGCAAACCGCAGACTGATTCTGCCGGAGAGCTTCATGGCGACCGATGCGGTGCTCGACATCGCCGTCAACGTCTGCTCCGGCCTGGTAGTATACAAAGAGGTGATAAAAAAGCACGTGATGAGCGAGATTCCGTTCATGGCTACGGAAAATATCATCATGGAATCGGTGAAAAAGGGAGGGGACCGTCAGGAACTCCACGAGGAAATCCGTGTCCACTCCATGGAGGCGGGACGCCAGGTCAAGGAATTCGGAAAGCCGAACGACCTGCTCGAGCGCATCGCAAAAGATCCGATGTTCGGACTCAGTGAAGAGGATGTCATGAAGCTGACAGAACCGTCCGACTATATCGGACGCTCCTCTCAGCAGACGGAGGAATTCATCGAAGAATATATCCGTCCTGTGATCGAGGCGAACAGAGAGTATCTCGGAAAAGATGTGGATCTGAAGGTATAAATCTCAGAGTATCATAAAGCACGGAAAATAACCTGAAAAAAGAAGAATGGACAGCCCGGCGGTCTGCGGCGGCGGTCCGGCGCAGGCCGGACGCTTTCGCCGTATGATGAAGCAGACCGCCTGTCTGCCGGCCTGTATCCGGGCTGAGGCTTCTGCGGGATCAGCTGACCGCGGCGGCTTCAGCCCGGAAAGTCTATCGCGGAGAAAATCTCCGCAGTCAGAAAAAAGGAGAAAAAAATGAAACTGGGTGTTATCGGTGCCGGAAACATGGGCACTGCGATCATAAAAGGATACATCGCATCGGGAGCAGATCCGAAGACCATTTACGTGGCGGGACACAATGCCGAGCGGACGGCTGCTTTCGCCGGGGAGACGGGGATCGGCGTCTGCAAAAATATCCGTTCTCTGACAGAACAGTGCGATATCGTGATGGCTGCAGTCAAGCCGAAAGATATGGCGGCGGCTCTGGCGGAGGCGGCGCCTCATCTGGACGGACAAAAGATTCTGGTATCCATCGCCGCCGGGCTGACGCTGAATAATCTGAAGGATATGACGGCGGGATATGAAAAAATCGTCCGCGTCATGCCGAATACGCCGGCTATGGTCAACGAAGGCATGTCGGCGCTGTGCAGGGAAAACGGCGTATCGGATGAGGACTTTGCAGAAGTGATGAAGATCTTCAGGGGCATCGGAACGGCGGAAGAGATTCCGGAAAAACTGATGGACGCCGTCGTCGGAGTGTCGGGAAGCTCTCCGGCCTTCGTCTATATCTTCATCGAAGCGCTGGCGGACGGCGCTGTCCTGGAAGGAATGCCCCGCGCTCAGGCCATGCGCTTTGCGGCACAGACCGTACTCGGTTCGGCGAAGATGGTGCTCGAGACGGGGCAGCACCCGGGCGCGCTGAAGGATGCCGTCTGCTCACCTGCAGGCACGACGATCGAAGGCGTATGCGCCCTCGAAGAGGCCGGATTCCGCCACGCTGTCATCCGCGCCGTCGAAAAAGCGGCGGAGAAGTCAAAGAATATGTGATGAGATCCGAAAAAGAGAACCTGAAGATCGGGATCATATTTCTGCAGATTCCGGAAAATATCGTATAATATCATAGAGATCGCCGGAAAATAAACGGGGGGAAAATGACAATGCCGGAAAACCAGAATACAGAATGGAAAACAAAATGGAAAGATGAATATCTGGAATGGATATGCGGTTTTGCCAACGCTCAGGGCGGAAAAATATATATCGGCTGCGATGATGAGGGAAATATTGTCGGCCTGACAAATGCGGAGAAGCTGCTGGAGGATATTCCGAACAAGATCAGGGATACGATGGGTATTATTGTCGGTGTCAATCTTCTGGAAAAAGAGGGAAAAGAATATATTGAGATTGATATTCCGTCCTATCCGATCGGAATTTCCTGCAGAGGAGTATATTATTATCGCAGCGGAAGTACCCGTCAGGTTTTGACGGGTCCGGCATTGGAATTATTTCTGATGCGTAAACGCGGCGCCACATGGGATAACCTTCCACTTCCGGCATTTTCGCTGGATGACGTGGATGATGAGATTGTTGCCGACTTTAAGCAGTGGGCTGCGAAGAAAGGACGCATTGATAAAAGTGTACTGGATGAACCGAAGGATGTACTGATGGAAAAGCTGCATCTTACGAACGGGCAGTATCTTACAAATGCAGCTATGCTGCTTTTCAGCAGAGATCCGGAAAAATGGCAGCTTGGAGCATATGTGAAGATCGGATATTTCGAAACAGACGCGGATCTTCTCTATCAGGATGAAATTCACGGTTCGATTCTGGAACAAATAGATAAAACTGTAGAACTTTTATATCTGAAATATATGCGGGCGAAAATTACTTATGAAGGGATGCAGCGAATCGAACGCTATTTTGTTCCGGAAGAAGCTCTGAGAGAGGCGCTTCTGAATGCTTTGTGCCATAAACAATACCAATCGGGCGTTCCTGTCCAGATCAGTGTGTATGCTGACAAGATTTATATCGCAAACTGCGGCTGTCTGCCTGAAAACTGGACACTGGAAAATCTGATGCGAAAACATGCTTCCAGTCCGTATAATCCGAATATCGCTCATGTGTTTTACCTGGCAGGCTTTATTGAAAGCTGGGGACGCGGTATCGAAAAAATCTGTTCTGCCTGCAGGGAGGACGGTGTACCTCAGCCGGAATATACTATAAATCCCGGGGATATCATGATTAAATTCACGGCTCCTGAAGATCGGATCATCCGCCCTGCCGGTGAAAAGGTGACAGAAAAGGTGACAGAAAAGGTGACAGAAAAAGAACTGTCTATTCTGGAACTGATCGCGGAAGATCCGGCCTGTACCTCTGCGGTGATGGCGGAAAAACTGTCTCTGAGCCGTAAGACAGTGACGGCACGCCTGAAGAGTCTGAGAGAAAAAGGTATCATCGAACGTATCGGATCGGACAGAAAAGGTTATTGGAAAATATCACAGTGATAATCATTACTTTTGCTGATACATGCTCCTCTGAAATATCGATTGACATAATATGGAATATACTGCAAATTATAAATGTAAATATATGGTATATCAGAAAGGAGGAAGCCAGCGAAATCTATGAGTTATACACTATTTCAGAATCTGAATCTGTCAGACGATTTCCTGTTTGCAAAAGTCATGGAGGACGAGACCGTACTTCGCCCTGTGATCGAAAAAATTCTCGGTATCCGCATCCGTAATATGACGATCGTTCAGTCTCAGAGAGTCATCGACATCGAACCCGATTCCAGGGGCATCCGTCTGGATATCATGGCGGATGATGAAAAAGGCAGCCGGTATAACGTTGAAATCCAGAAGAAGAACGAATACAATATAGGCAGACGAACGGTGAGCCTCTAAGTTCCCGTTTCGCCCGCCGCAGGCGGGCTTGCGGATCGCTAAGAGGTCGTCGTATACGGGAAACCGACCGTTCATCTGTGCCCTGCGGGCTTGATTCACGGGGTTTCCCGGTAAGCCGATACTATCACAGCATGATGGATCTGGATGAAGAGATGACTGATTTTCTGCGCTACCTGGAAGACAGCCGTGATGAAGTTGCCGATCAGTCAGAGAGTGATCTGGTCCGGCTGATTCACGCCAAAGTCCGCGCTGTGAAGCAGAGCAAGGTACGGGAGGCGGAGTATATGAAACTGCGGGAAAGAGATGAGGAGAATTTCCGTCGTGGAGAAGAAAAAGGCAGAATCGAAGGGCTTCGAGAAGGAGAACTGCTGAATATCATTTGGATGACGCGATCGCTGATTGAAAAGGGAAAACCGCTGGATATTCTGGAAGATCTCCTGGAAAAGGACAGCGTGCAGATCGTTAAGAAGGTCAGCGGATGGATTCTCACAGAGGAGAATTTGTCGGACGAGGAGATTCTGAGGAGAATTTCCGGTCAGTGAAGAAATGGAAGAAATGACAGATGATAGTAAGATAGCCGGCGGATTTTGACGGCAGATCCCGCCGATCCGAAACATTGTAAAACACACCCTGCCCGGATATAATAAAAAGAGGATTTTTCAAATTCCCGACGATAGTTCTTGCATCCCTTTTCCGAAAATGGTAATATATTCCATATATTATCTGTAATATTATTCCATTTCAATATCCTCTCCGAAAAGCAGTCCTGCGTCACATCGCACGACCCGCTCTTTCGGAGAATGACCGAACGGAAAGGAAACGGGAAAGAGAGGGAGAAACAAGACGACAAAAAAGAAAAAAGGAGATCCGAAGCAAACAGATACTTCGAAAAAAACAAACACGTCGGGATTTTTAATGAAACCGAAAATCGATTTCGCCTTTAAGGAAATCATGTTCGAGGAAGCGGTCCGAAACGGCTTTCTTTCCGCTGTGCTGCAGCTCCGTCCGGAAACGATCCGA
>CALXIZ010000063.1 GCA_944388495.1 uncultured Clostridia bacterium
AGATTCGTCGCCTTCGATCTCGTCTGGTATCTGCAGTATCTGCATAAGCACGGCAGAATCGGAGATTCCATGTTTGAGCAGTATGAGACGGGGATTCTGAAATATACCCGCGGAGACGACAATGAATATGTTCTCGTAAACATGTTATCCGGTTTTGACGATATCTACGGAACAGAAGAATTTCCTCTGGATGCCGATATCGAAAAATTCCGCGACCGGCTTTACATCTTTTCAAAAGAACTGGTATAGGTTTGCTGAAACTCTCTTCCTCATATATACAGCGCACTGCAGGAGAAAAGCCGCTGCTGCTTCTCCTGCAGTGCCGTTTTTTTATTTTATTCTCATGCGGACTGTTCTATCATCGTGCTGGCGAAGATACCGTATCCCCGTGTCGGATCGTTGACAAAGACATGAGTGACGGCCCCGATCAGTTTTCCGTCCTGAACAATCGGACTGCCGCTCATTCCCTGAATGATTCCGCCGCTTTTTCTGATCAGATCTTCGTCCGTAACACGGATAACCATACTCTTCGTCGCAGGTTCGCTGTCATGATTTATCTTTTCAATCTTTATATCAAATTTTTCAATCTGATTTCCTTCTACTGTAGTCAGGATATATGCCTTTCCCGTCCTTATTTCTTCCGGGTCGGCCACATAGACAGGCTCCGCGTATTCAGGAGAAGACAGATCCTCATAGGCGAAGCCGAACAGACCGTATTCCGTATTTTCCGAGAGAGCACCGAGCGGCTCATCCGCTTCATAAAAGATACCCCGGATCTCTCCCGGATCTCCTTTTTTTCCTTCCTTCAGAGAAAGAACCCGGGCATCCAGAAGCTGTCCGTCAGCGACTTTGAGTACACTTCCCGTTTCCACATCCGTGATGCCGTGTCCGAGAGCTCCGAAGCTGCCGTCACACGGACGATAGTAGGTCAGAGTTCCGATGCCGGCCGTCTCTTCTTTCACCCAGACCCCAAGCCGGTATTTTCCTTCTTTTGCCGAGAGAACCGGCTCCACGTCGATATAGCGAAGCTCTTCTTTGCGGCCGATTTTCAGACGCACGCTCGTCTTATCCGTATTTTCGATAATAGAGAGGACATCTGCAGCGCTGTGTACTTCCATCCCGTCGATGGCGAGAATCGTATCTCCGATCTGAAGACCGGCTTCAAGTCCCGGATTTACCGTTTTCCCCTCCGATGTTTCTATCTCCTCCAGACCTACGACAAGAACATCTTTTACGTCGAGCTTTACACCGATCGATCTGCCGCCGAGCACGACCATATCACTGCTGATTTTTTCATTGACTGCGATCGGGCGGCTTTCAGCTCCTGTCAGAATGCTCTCCCGCTGAAGCGGAAGTATCCCGCATACATGGAAAACCGCCAGAACGATGAAAAGAAAGAGCACAGCGATGACGGAAACTTTAACGAATCTGACGAACCTCTTACTCATCCGGTATTATCACCCCTCAAAATCCTGAAGCAGTTCGGACAGCTCGGATTCGCTGTTCAGTGTGACGCCCCTCGTAAAAAACTGCTGGTCTGTCTCTGTGAGAAGGGAAAGATGTATCTCTGTTTCTGTCTGAGATACGACGGCTCCGTCCGTATCATATCTGTAAACGATCACTGTACCGTCCGGATCCGCACGCAGAACAATCTTTCCGATACCGCCGCCGTATCCGTTATCAGATTCTCTGCCGCTGTCTGACTCTGTATCATTTCTGCCGATCTCCTGATCATTTCCGGAGGCTTCCTGCAGATTTTCCGGCGACGATACGCCTCCTGTTTCTTTTCCGGTATCATCGGTCTCCGGAAAGTCCGCGGACGTCTCCTGTCTGCCGCTGCTTTCGTAAGTTTCCTCTCCGTCTGCGGACTCAGTCTGCTGTCTTTCCGGTGATGGCTGATCTGAACGGGCGTCTGTCACACCTGAGAGATCCGAGATATCCTCGATATCTTCATATTGATCTGAATCGGCCTCAACTGCGGGATTCTCCGTACCGCTGCCGGAAGATTCCCTGTTTTCGAAATCTGCATTGAGCCACAGCCCGCATCCCAGTGCCAGTACAACCGGAATGACAATCCAGAGTTTCGATTTTTTCTTTTTCTGTGAAAACATGATCTTCACCGCTTCCTTTCTATCTAAATGCAGTTTGATCATATTTCCGGCCTTTTATTCACATCGATACCAATATATGCTGAAATTCTGACGGCTGTGACATTTTCTGCACAGAAAGGGGCAGAGAAAATATCTGTTTTTCCTCATTTCACGCTGACATGAGGACGAAGCTTCTCCAGTGTCTTTTCTCCGATACCGCTGACATTTTCCAGATCATCTACTGATGTGAATGCTCCGTTTGTCTGACGATATTCTATAATCCGTGAAGCCATAGCCGGTCCGATTCCGTCCAGTTCCTGGAGTTCTTCGGAAGTAGCCGTATTGATATTCACCGTTTTCTGCCCGTCCTGTTCTGTTCCGCCGGCACCGTTCTGCAGATCCGCCGATGAGGAGAAGAGACTATCTGTATTTTCTCCGTTCTGTGCCGCTTCCATTTCCGCGTGATCCGGAACATAAATTTTTTCTCCGTCGGTACATTCCGCTGCCATATTGATATATTTCGTCTCGGCTTCTTCGGAAACACCTCCCGCAGCTTCTATGGCTTCAAACACGCGGGAGCCTTCCGGAATACAGACTACACGCGGTGTCTTAACCGCTCCGCCGACGTCAACATAGATTTCAGACTCCGTTTCACCTTCTTTCCCGTCCGCTGTTTCATCCGTATCCATCCCTTTGTTTTCCGTTCCGTCTGTATCTGTTTCTTCGGATCTGCCTGAAAGCTCTGTTTCTTCCTCCGATACGGATGCTGTGCTGATTTCGAGATCATTTTCCGATCCGGATGACATGAGACTATAGCAGGCGGTTGCCGCTGCCAGAAGAAAAACGGTTATGACGATTTTCCGCTTCTTTCGCTTCTTCTCATTTTCCATTTTATTCCATCCTCCTGCAGTCATTATATCTATATTTACATAAAATGTCAAATAACTTTTTCAGAAAAATGAGATGAAGCGTCCCCTGCTGCTCTTTATATTCATAAGAGATCGTCATGCTGCGGAATTTTCCGCTTTCATAAAAAAACCCGCGCCGAACCGGATAAAAATTGTCCGGTTCGGCGCGGGTTTTCTTCGGAAGAAGAATTTTCCGGCTCAGATGACCTCTGCAGAATCACCCTTGCGGATCTGTCCCGGAGTGATAACTCTGCAGAACAGTCCCTCCTTGGGAAGAAGGGAGACGCCGAAAGTCTTCGTTACGATGCTCGGATGATCCGGTTTTCCTATCTGAGAAACTTCGATCACCGCTTTTTCTCCGAGACGTATCTGCGCTCCTTCCCCGATTGCGTCGAAATCCATCCCTTCAATCAGAATATTTTCCGCAAAATCTCCCGGCCCCATCGAAAGATTATTTTCCTCATTCGATCTCTTCAGACTTTCATAGTTCAGAACTGTAATCTGGCGGCTCCAGTCACCGGCATGTCCGTCTCCCTGAAGCCCTTCTGGAGTAATGAGACATTCTTCGACTTCCTCTTTCAGCGTCCCTCTTTCAGGACTGATCGAAATAGCATAAATTTTTCCGCTGTTCATTTTTATCTTCTTACCTTTCTCTTTTCACTTTTCCGTGCTCCCGCTGATATATATAATGGTAGTCTTTTTCCATCATCCGCTCTTTCATACTTCTTCCCGCACAAGTATACTGCGGAGTTTCTCATAAAGACCGGATCCTGCGGCGAAAATACTGCTGCCGTGATGAAGCGGCAGCGGAGTTGCGTCCACTGCTGTAACAGATGCACCCGCTTCCAGAGCGATCAGCGTACCTGCAGCATAATCCCACGGCTGAAGAATTTCTTCATAATAGGCATCTGCGCGGCCGGAAGCGATAAAACAGAGGTCCAGAGCGGCAGATCCCGCTCTGCGAATGTCGAGACAATTATCATAAACGGTACGTATTCTGCGAAAGACGATATCCGTCAGCTCTCTGCGTGCAGGTGCGGTGCCCACCAGCACCAGACTGTCAGCAGGGTCAGTCCGGCCGCTGACATGAATCGGCTGTCCGTTCAGGAAAGCTCCCCCTCCTCTGACAGCGGAGAAGAGTTCCGATGTATACGGATCATAAACAATTCCGAGAATAATGTCCGGTCCCAGAGCCAGAGCGAGCGACACCGCGCTGTGACGGAATCCGTGAATCAGATTGGTCGTCCCGTCCACAGGATCGAGAATCCAGTACAGTCCTTTAAAGTCAACATGACTGTTATTTTGTTCCTCTCCCATAAACTGCGCTTCCGGCAGCAGCTCTTCCAGACGTTTCCTGAGATATTCCTGCACGGTCGTATCGGCTTGCGTTACGAAGTCTTTTCTGCTTTTTTCACTGACATGACGTATTTTTTCCGCATCAAAGAAATACCGGCCGGCTTCTTTTACATATTCCGAAGCAGCATCCCGTATTCTGATGAGATCGTTTTCTGAAATCTTTTCTTTTTCTGTCATTTTCCTTTTCTATTTTTCTGTTTTTCCTGTTTTCATGATATTTGTCGATGCTGTCACAGCCAGCTTGCCTGCACTGTTATACAGCTTTGCTTCTGCGTGCATCATGCGCTTGCTGTTGGTGAGTATTCTGGCGCGGACGGTGACGCTGTCATCCGTCTCTGTGAGAACGACAGGCCTCAGGTAATTCGTAGTCGTGTCCACTGTTCCCACCGGATTGCATCCGGAAGTGACAAAGGACATCGTTCCGAAGATACAGTCGATCATATAAGTGAGGACACCGCCCTGAACGTGATCGAATCCGTTTACCTGCCACGGTTTTACGGGAATTTTGACGATGAGTTCGTCATCATCCGTATATTCAATGAATTGTGTTTCCAGTACTTCTATATCACCCCGCGGGCTGGCGCCTTCCTGCGCCCGGGCATTGAGCAGCTGCCGAAGCTGTTCTCTTCTTCCCTCTGTCGTGTTAAGATCCAGCGTCGGATCCGGTTTGATAAAAGCCATATCACACTTCTCCTTTCAATCCTGTTTTTCTGCCACGGCCTAAAGAATATTGCGCTCCCGGACCTTCGGTGTGATCAGAAACAGCGAAGGAGCCGTTTTTTTCTGGTTTATCATGTTTACATACGCCACATGATACTTTTTTGAAGGAAGTGTCTTCAGAAATTCACTGATGACAGCATATTCCTCCTCTCCCTCTTTATGCCCGGTATATGCCATGACAGAAACGATGCCGTTCTGTCTTACCATGCGTATCGCTTTCTTGACGGCAGGCAGTGACGTCTCTGCCGTCGTCATGACAGACTTGTCTTTTCCCGGCAGAAAGCCGAGATTGAAAACAAAGGCTGAAATTTCCGTTTCTGACGGATCGGGCAGATAACGTTCCATCTCTGCATGAGAATCGCGGATCAGATAAATACCGTTCGCCTGAGGATCTGTGATCCCGTTTTTCAGGAGATAAGCTTTTGTCGCGTCGACAGCCTGCTGCTGGATATCGAACGCATACACACGGCCGCGCAGAGCACTGTTATCCGTGCACCCCGCTGCAGCCGCGAGTGACAAAGTATCGTAACCGTTTCCCATCGTGCAGTCCACCACAGTATCTCCCGGCCTGATATAATCACTGACGATATGCATCGCCAGTGATGTGGTCTTGACGATGAGGTTCGTATTTGAGTTTTTTTCTTCCATTTGTGATTTTCCTTACCATAATCGCCGGCGTTTTTCTCTGCAGTTTATCTGCAGCCATCCAGTGAATCCGGGCGGCGCTCCGTTTACAGTCTCTTCAGATAGGCTATTTCGTTCGCCGTCATTTTCCGGTAATTTCCGACACGCAGATGAGCCATTTTCAGATCTCCGATGGCCGTTCTCTCCAGCTTCAGAACACGATGTCCCACCGCATCGAACATTCTGCGCACCTGCCGCTTTTTTCCCTCTGAGATGCGGATCTGAACTTCAGATGTACTCTCTGACTGACGCAGAATTTCAATTTCCGCCGGCTTCGTGACGTAGCCTCCGATATCGACGCCGCGTCTGAGCTTCTCCGCATCGCGGTATAAAAAGAGTCCTGCCACTTCCGCGATATATGTCTTGAAAATATCTTTATGCGGACTCGTAAGCTTATACGCAAGATCCCCGTCGTTTGTGAGAATGAGCATCCCCGAAGTATTATAATCCAGTCTGCCCACGGGATAAATACGCTCCTGGATATCCGGCATCAGATCCAGAACGGTAGGCCGTCCCTGTTCGTCCTCGACAGATGTTATATAGCCTTCCGGTTTGTTCAGAAGATAATAAACGAGCCGTTTTTCCGGAGAGATCGTCTGCCCCGCAACGGATACGATATCGCCTTCTCTGACATCGTATCCGCATTCCGCCGTTCTGCCGTTTACAGTAACCTGTCCCTGTCCGATCAGTTCATCCGCTTTTCTGCGCGAACAGACACCGCTGTGAGCAATATATTTATTTAGACGCATAGAATTCCTTTCTTAACCGATATTTTACGCAATATTTTATCATAAAAAGTACCGGAAAAGAAGACCTCTTTGTGCGGCTGAACAATTTCATCTCCGGCCTGCGCCGGCGATGTTCCTGATCTTTTCCATACTGCCGCACATACATGAAGTGCGGTTCACAGGAAGGTCACCGCAGCATCGACTGCAAGAACAGAAGCGAGAATGATACTTAAGACGGTAACCTTCGTATCAGACATGCGGTGCATTACCCTTTCAAATATCGGCTGAATTATGTATAAAATGACCATGCCTCCTATGCCGAAACGGATGCTCGGATTGAGAGCAATACGTCCCTGAAAATTGAAGGCAAAGCGCCGATAATCCCAGAGCCATTCTCCTTTTATCCACTCCATGATATAGCTTCCGGCCAGCTCTATAACGGTCGTCAGAAGCACGATACATAAAAAGACGAGGACAGGTGTGACGGGAACTCTACCGATCTTCCGTTTTTCTTTTTTCAGCTTTCCCAAAGCGATAATCAGAACCAGCCCTCCGACTCCGTAAATTATGCAGTAGGGACCGAACAGAACGCCTCTGTTCGAAAATCCCCACTGATAAATTACTACCTCCAGAAAGACCTCATACAGCCAGCCGATCAGTGAGCAGAGCATGAAAAAAATAAAATACTGTTCTGTTTTTCTGAGCATGATGTTCCTCCCCAACGGAATCTGTTTTAAATATTGTTTCTGCAGATCTTTTCATCTTTCCTGAAAAGCCGTTCTCCGGCTGATTTCGATCTTCCTTTCTCAAACTGTACAGGCCTGCTGTATCCCGTAATTCCGTTCCGGCCTGCACATTCTACCCGTGCAGCAGTTTTTCTCTGTAGATACCGTTCAGGCCGTATTTTTTGAGTCTCTTTTGTATTTCCTCACGATCCGTCGTATAGAGTCCGCGTTCTTTCATCCTTTCGAAAAATTCCGCGCCTGCAAAAGTATATCTTTCCTTCAGTCCGTTTTCCTTTTCACTCTGCGCGCCGGCATAAGAGATCAGATCTCCGGTGGCGAGGCCGTCCGGCAGTTCGAGAAGAGGAAGCCCTTTCAGATAGCGGCACACATTATATCCGGCGAGACTACCCGTCGTAATAGCCTCCGTATGACCGACAAACAGACCGGATTTTTCACCTCCGCAGAAGAGATTTTCCGTTCCCTTCACTCTCATGCCGTCTGTACGGCTTGTCACAGAGAGATAACGGATAGAATTTCCTTTTCCGCCGGCATAAGGATCGATATACCTGGCATTTTCGAATCCGCTGATTTTTCTGAGCTGATCCAGAGGGAAAAACGGCGTCATCAGTTTTGCATAACCCGTATCGAGCAGTACGATATTTTCGGCATAGGCATCCAGCGCATATTGCTGACAGACTTTAAGATCCAGTTTTTCTCTGTGAATCTGATCCTTCTGCAGACGGATGACGACGACTCCCCTGCTGTTCAGTTCCTCCTGAATTTCGTCGGAAAGAGAGCTCTTTTCCAGCTTGCAGGAACCGCTGAAGGCTCCGAAAGCCCCGTCGGATCTCTGTCCCATGATATCCGTCAGACCGATTCTGTTTGTAATGCTTGTACGCGGACCGAATGCCGGACAGCGGAGAATGCACATGGAACACCCGTTTCCGTAGGTGAGACAGTTGCCCATCGGCCCTGTCGATCCTGTACACTCGATGAATGCATCTGCTTCCTGCACACTTCCGTCTGCAAGAGTAATACTCTTCAGATATTTTCCGCCCGGACCGTTTTCGTATTCCGCATCCACCGCCCGGCTCACGAGACGGATTTCAATCTCCATCTCCTGCAGAAGACGGCGGACTGCCGGCTCCACACGTATTACATCATAAAGAGTGGCATGTCTGTGTCCCGGAAAATCGATGTTTCTGTGGCGCGCATACCGGTCCGTCAGCTCGAAAAGCTCTGAAGCGCCGAGAGCGATATTTTCCTCGGCGGCGGTATAGCGGCCGTTATTGCGCATGATACCGCCGACGTTTCCGAGGCCGAGAAGCAGATCTGTCTTCTCAAAAACCGTGACATCAGCTCCGCACTTTTTTGCAGCGACGGAGGCGGCAATCCCGGACCAGCCTCCGCCGATTACGATCACTCTTTTTTTCATGATAAAATCCTCCCGTTTATCTTATGCACCGAGAGGATGATCGGTGACTCGTTTATCTTTTTTCTTTTTCCATCAGACTGATTCGTTCAAAATAACGCAGCTCATCTTTTCGCGGAAGCTTCTCCGGCTGCGGATTTTCATCGATCCGAAGCAGCTTTTCGTCTTTTTCTTCGTACCTCGGCCATTCCGGTCCGGGATTTCCTGTTCTGATAAAATTACACCAGGCCCGGTTCATGAAATCGGACACTTTTCTTCCCTGTTCATCATCCGCGCCGACAAAGCCCAGCTCTTTCTGAAAGACAAAATTCAGCTCGGCGATGTGACGGCATCCGAAACCTTCTTTTCTCAGGCGTTCCGTCAGATAGGCAAAATGATAGCCATATACATTTTTTCCGCGCCCGGACAGCATGTCCGCATACGGAAGCATAGCGCCTTTAAAGGAAAAAAGGCCGATGATATCAGACATCCGTTCAAAAGGCGTATGACCCGGATCCACAGGATAGCGCCGGCGGATTTCTGATGCTCTGTCTCCGAAAATGCGCACAAGCTCCGCTTCATACGCTTCCTCCGACATATTGCGGTCGGCAAAAATACTGCCTTCGTCCGTGTTGAATCCGAACAGCAGATCGACATCGTTCAGATACTGGACGCGGGGATTCGGAATCAGATCTCCGTCAAACAGAAAACCGTCAAGCATCGGATCCGAACGCATCTGGCGGTGTGTACCGTCCGGACGGAAAAACCACGCACGGATGATATCCTCTGCAGGCATCGAACGCAGCCTTTTTACTCCTTCCGCGGAATCAGAGACGCCCAGATCCGCGGCAATCTGCCGGGAAGCCTCTTTCATCCTTACAGGATGACCCTCCCCGTATTTCGCCACTCTCGCTACGCCCAGAATACTTCCGCTCTCGAGGATACAGCGCCGAAAAAGTCCCCGCGCGCTTTCAAGTCCCATCAGAATCGACGTCGTAAAAGCACCGGCGGACTCTCCTCCCACCGTTATATTGTCCGGATCTCCGCCGAACGCTGCGATATTTTCATGAACCCAGCGCACCGCACAGAGCGCATCCAGTACCCCGAAATTACCGGTAGTGCCCGATTCTCTTTCAAATTCCTCCAGAGAGAGGAACCCCATGACATTCATACGGTAATTGATATTGACGTAAACGATACCGTTTTCTGCAAAACGCTCCCCGCGGTAAAGAGGCATATTTCCTCCGCCCGTTTCGTAAGCCCCGCCGTGAATGAAGATATAGACAGGAAGCTTTGCTTCTGTATCCGGTACGAAATCGCTTCCTCCGCTGATTCCCTCACATTCTCTGAATGCCGGTGTGCTGACATTCAGATAAAGGCAGTCTTCCGAGGAAGACTGAAGGATATTCGCCTGCGGCACATGATTCACGGCAAACAGCTGAAGCGCCGGTGCGCCGAATGACGTGCAGTCCCGGATTCCCTCCCAGGGTTCCGGATCCTGCGGCGGGCGGAATCTGAGATCTCCGACGGGAGGACGCGCATAGGGAATCCCCCGGAAGGTCAGAAAACCTTCCTTCTTCTTTCCTTTTATCATTCCGTATCTCGTTGTCGCTCTGATCATATATCTGTTTTCCTCTCCTTTCTTCTCCTTCTGCACCTTTCTCATTCTGTCCGGCCGGCGCGGATATCCGGCTGTTTGTAGATATTTTAGCACAAATCATCGAAATAATGTTACAATATCATCTGAAGTATAACGCCGCCGTGATGAAGACGGCGTTTCTTTCGTATGCAGCCGGTACACGGCATTGTTTTAACGGAGGTACTCATGAAAATTGCAGATTTCGGCGTAGAAATGTGGCTGAACGAAAAAGAAACGGATGTCCTTTATCATCTGTCTGAAACCTGTGCCAATCCCATGCGCCTGGGAGAACTCGCAGAGCTGGCCGAAGACAGCTGTATGATGGAAAATATCCGCAATATGACACTCGATTACGGAGATATTACAGGATCAGAACGTCTGAAGCAGGCCGTATGCGGAATGTATGAGACACTCTCTCCTGAAAATATCACTGCCGCACACGGAGGTATCGGAGCAAATGCTCTGCTGCTGATGACACTGATCGAGCCCGGCGACCATATCATCGCCTTCCTTCCGACATATCAGCAGCTGTATTCCATGCCGGAATCCATAGGCGCACAGGTCGATCTCATACGGCTTCGCCGGGAAAACGGATGGCAGATCGATCCGGACGAGCTGGAAGACCGCATCACGGAACGTACCCGCGCCGTCTGTCTGAATAATCCGAACAATCCGACCGGTACCGGCATCCCCGACGATACGATGCGGCGGATCATCGAAATCGCGCGCAGGCACGATCTTTACCTCATCTGTGACGAAGTCTACCGCGGTCTTAACTACAGCGGCAGCTATCTGACACCTTCCGTCGCCGATCTCTACGAAAAGGGAATCGCTACGGGCAGTATGTCAAAAGCCTTTGCGCTGGCAGGCATACGTTTCGGCTGGATCGCCGGTCCCGCCGATATCATCGCGGAAATCAACCGGCATCGTGATTACCATATTATCAGTGTCGGCAAAATCGACGACTACATCGCCTGTGTCGCTCTCGAAAACCGCGAAGCGATCTTCGCGCGCAACCGCGGATTCTGTCTTCAGAATCTGGCACTGGTGGAAGAATGGATCGCATCGGAACCGCATTTTTCATTCGTCTCCCCTTCCTGCAGCACGACCTGTTTTGTCCGTTTCGATTTTGACATGGATTCCGAAACATTCTGCCGGCGCCTGCATCAGGAAAAAAGCACTCTGCTCGTTCCCGGACGTTTCTTCGGCTACGACGATCATTTCCGTCTCGGATTCGGAAAAGAGAAAAAAATTCTGCAGGAAGGACTCGCCTCCATCTCAGACTGGCTGAGAGAAAACAACCTTTAATCCGAAATCATTTTCTGCAGATGTACGCTTTCTTTGCGTGCATCTGCCGTCATTCTCACCGGTTCAGGGACTGTACCGGCTCTGCGAAAAGTTCCTCCGGATCTGCCGATTCCGAACATTTGCACATGCGTATTTTTTCTCCGCTTCGCAGCGTAATCTCGCAGGCTCCGCAGATACCCTCCCCGCAGCAGATACTGACATTATTTGAAGTCACAAAGCGAGCCTGCGTCCGGAATTCCCGCATCGCACCGTACATCTCCGCCACAAATTTCCTGCTTCCCAGAATGACGATAAAGTCCGGCTTTTCCATACGGACCGACCGCCGTATCTTTTCCATTTCCCGGTCACTTTCAAAGTCCCGGAAGACGATATTTCCTCCTCTCGAATATTTCCGATTCCTCTCCTTTCCTGCAGAATCCGTCAGAATAAAATCCCGCGGATGAAAAAATTTCCGCACCATCTCTTTTTCAAACGGCGCGTCTTTTGCGATCAGAGAGACCTCCGAAACGGCGCTGAGCAGATTACACGCAAAAATTCCCGGACATACGCCGGCTCCGCTGCTCAGAATGACGATACGTCCGCCCATATTTCTGAAATTTTTTCCGGCCATGCCTCCCCGATACGGCCCGCGGACGAAAACCGCTTTTTCCGCTTCGTTCAGAGCCTTTGTCTTCGCGGACAGAATCCGGATTCCGACGGTGACGGACGGACGGCTCAGACTCACATCGAGAATCGACACCGGCACATCATAATAGTGATCATATTCCGGACTGCGCAGAAAAAGATAAGTTCCCGGATACATGCATCGAATGGCAAACCCTTTCTGCACACCGATTTCAAGAATGATGAAATCACTGTCAGCACGGTATTTTGAAAGGACGGGACATTCCTTTTCCTTTCTTCTGTTCTGCGCATGCCTTCCGTTAAACATAAATTCATTCAGAATACAGACGCCTTTCCAGTCACAGTCACAGACCTCTTTTCCCTGCAGACGGCTGCATGTCAGACAGTCTCCGGTCACTGCCAGCTCACACGGACAGTTTTCCGAACCGACGTCGACACATTTGTACGTATTGATACTCATGATAACAATTCCTTCCCCTTCCCTTTTCTGTGCCCGGCAGGACTGCCGTAAGCAAAGGTTTTATCCGTTATCATGTTATTCCGTCTGACGGGAAAGCGTGAATCCGGAGATAAAATTCCTCTCACTGTACTCCGATGTCCTCGAGATAATAGAGATCTTTCGAACAGATATATTCACCGTCTGAATAGATTTTCATTCTGCCTGCCGGCTCCCAGCGGCTGACCGGCGCTTTTACAGCCTCCGGCACATCATAGATGATGCCGAGATCCGACACCTCGCCCTTTGGCTGCAGACAGATAATATCGGAGTCCGCACCGATCCGGACCACATCCTGCTCTCCCTGCATGACGGCGGCGGAAATCAGCGGCCGCTCGCCCTTCGCGACCGTCACACGCCGGAAGGCTTCAAATCCGTAATCCAAAAGCCGGTATGCGTCCTCAAACCAGTCAGGGTCGTTGAGGACCACAGCGATCAGCTCTGTTCCCTCTCTTTCGGCAGAAGCTACCAGACAGCGTCCCGCCGCTGTCGTATAGCCGATTTTGATGCCGGTAGCCCCTTCGTACTGAAAGACGGTCTTATTCTTGTTATAGAAATATTTATATGCTTCCGCGCCCTGCCGCTGAGCCTGGTACGTCTTCGAAGAGACGATCTGCCGGAAAAGGTCATTTTTCAGTGCTTCTCTCGTGATCATGGCCAGATCATAAGCAGAAGAATAATGATCTTCATTCTGAAGCCCGGACGGATTGACAAAATGAGAATTCCGAAGACCGAGAGAAGCGGCCCGCTCATTCATCATGGCGGCAAAGGTTTCCGTATCTCCTCCTATCGCCTCCGCCACAGCCGTGGCGGCATCATTTCCTGAACGCAGCATCATTCCGTAGAGCAGATCCTTCATGCTGATCTTTTCCCCGGCCTCAAGATAGACGGAGGATCCTTCCTGGCCGGCCGCATTCTCCGATACGGTGACGCTCTCCTGCGGATCTCCTTCCTCGACAGCGAGCATCGCCGTCATAATCTTCGTCGTACTGGCCGGATACATATGCGCATCCATCCGCCGGTCATACAGGACTCTTCCGCTGAATGCATCGATAAGTACCGCGGTTTCCGCCGATATCGAAGGCTCTGCCACAGCCGTTTCCTGTGCGTTTTTTCCGTCGTCCGCATCTTTTTCCTGTGCAGCCGCAAAGCTGCAGGCGGCCGCCAGAACAGCCAGACAGGTCAGAACAGCCGCTGTTTTTTTTCCCCGTATTCTGAATCCGATAAAATTTTTCAACCGATTTCCGCTCCTTCCCTTTTCCGGCAGAATTTAAGCTTTCTTTTTCTTTACAGAAAATTTTACAGATATTTCCCGTGAATTATGCATGTTTTCCGGATTTTTTCTTCCGAAGAAACGCATTTTAAACCGATCCCGACAAATCGGGATAATTTGACCGGCATTTCAATACACACTATAATATTTTCCGGAAGCTTTACGGCGTTAAAATCGGAATCTTACACAGAACAGACAGAAAATATAATGAAAACATCATGAGAAAGGGGAAAATTCATGAAACTGAAAGATGCAGAAGGACAGCTGCTGGAACAGGTCGAATCTCTTTATCGCAGCGCGTTTCCGGAAGATGAGCGCATGCCGTTTTCCGCGATGCTGAAAAGACGTCAGGACGGAGCGGTAAAAATGTTCGCCGTCGAATCGGATGACGGAGACTTCGACGGTATGGCGATTACCATGGAATATGAAGATATGGCGCTGCTCGCCTACTTCGCGATTTCCTCCGGCCGCCGAGGAGAGGGCATCGGTTCCGAGGCGTTTCAGATGCTGCGGGATCTCTTCGGAGAAAAACGCTTTTTCATCGAAGTGGAAAGCACCTCTGTGGCATCCGAAAACGCACAGGAACGTGAAGAAAGAAAAGTCTTCTACCACGTGAACGGCATGAGGGATACGACTCTCACCGTACGTCTGAAGGGCGTGGAGCTCGACATTCTCGTCCGTTCCGACCGGATCACTTATGATGAATATTACAGATTTTATGAAGGAATTTTCGGAGAAAAGATAGCCGGAAAAATTGAGCCGGTACGGGAGTAGACCGTTCCGGCATATTGTTTACCATAATTTGTTTCGGTATACTTTTTTATCTGTCATGAGACTTCCGGCTCCGGATGATCTCTGCGGCGACAATTTCAGGTCGGTTATTGAAACGCAGAGGAATGACGCTGGCGCCGATACCGCGGCTGACGATCATGCTGGTCTCTTTCCTTTCATAAAGGCCTCCGTCGTACGCGGGAAAAAATCCCTGTCCCGGAGCGAACAGCCCCCCTGCCAGCGGCAGACGGAACTGTCCTCCGTGAGCATGACCGCTGAATACGAAATCGATGCCGCAGCGGACATAAGTCTCAAAAAGCTCCGGCCGGTGCGACAGCAGAAAGGTAAAAAATTCTTCATCACGAAGCCGGCTCACCTCTTCGAAGATACAGGCCGCGTTTTCCGCTCTCTGCTGTTCGCGCGACAGGATCTCCTCTTTTAAGCCCGATTTTCGGGATATCCCTTCCGATCCGTGCCGGTCCGCATGAAAATCCGGATCGTTTACACCGATGATCTGAATCTTTTCTCCGTCTTTTTCGATATATTCCGCTTCGTTCTGGAGAATATGAACGCCTGAAGCTTTCATCGATTTTTTCAGTTCACGGTAGGCATCCGGAATTCTCGATTCGTGATTGCCCGGCACATAATAGACGGGCGCTTCGGAAACAATCCGTTCGATAAAATCGGCCGCGGTTTCCGTATCCGTATGCCGTGAGTCGATCAGATCCCCGGTGATAAAGATGAGGTCCGGAGCCGATTTTTTTACCAGGCGTATCAGTTTCTCTTTTTTTTCACCGCAGACAGAATTGTGAAAATCCGAGATCTGAGTGATGCGCAGGCCCGAAAAGGACTGCGGAATCCTGTCTTTTTTAACGGTCATTTCATGTATCATGACGGCAGTGTCCGCCCACAGCGTCCATGCCGCGGCCACTGCAGCCGCGGCACTTCCGGCGATGACAGCAGCCTGCTTTCGTCTCCTGTTTTTTTTCGCAGCAGCCTCCTCAGCCCTTTTTCCGGCGATGAATCTGCAGCGCAGCATCTCTCTCAGGATTTCTCCCGCTCTCTGATCAGCTCCATTTTTCTTTCTTTTTTTATATGCTTTATAGCCCATTCTCTTTTCATGGCCTCCTCTTTCGTCGAAAAAGTTTCCAGATAGACGAGCTTTACCGGTCCTCTGCCCCGCGTATACTTTGCACCTTTTCCTGAATTATGAGTCCGGATTCTCTTTCCGATATCGTTCGTCCATCCGGTATAGAGTGTACCATCACTGCACTGCAGAATGTAGACGAAATTTGTCGAAGACTCTATATTTTCCTCAGGCTCTCTGACATCCATCGCCGCTACTTTTCCAGAGCATGCTTCAGCAGTTCATACAGCTTTTCCGCTTCCTGTGCGGAAAGAGTAATCCCCTTGCCCATCTTCGCGTGATCCGGCGCCCAGTCTCTGAGATCGAACTTCGGAGCCGCTCCGTTCCAGGAGACGAGATTCAGCTCCTTCGTCCATCCTCTCGCGCTTTCCGAGATAACACCGAAGGTTTCTGTGATTTCATATTTTATATCTGCCATGATCTTCTCCTTTTCTTTTTCAGTTCTGATTGTGTTGTCCGACTCTTTCTATTTTATAGGAAAAAGAAAGGAAAGCTATCTTTATTTTCAGAAGATGCGGGAAAATACGAGACGGAAAGAAGGACAAAAAAAATACAGCACGGCGCGGCGGGCTCCCCGCCGGATACGTGCTGCATGTTTTTTATTATGCAGAAAAATGCCGATCATCGATCGTATCTGTCCGGTTCTTTGATCCTCTTTTTCTGCTGCGATCAGCGTCCCCGGATCTTCTGATTTCCCGTGCTCCAGACGTGCTGCTCCTTCGCGGCTGCAGGGGTATTCTGCGCCATCACGCCGGAAAGTCTGTGCGGCACGTAGGCTTCCTCCAGATAAGCGATTTCTTCCTGAGTCAGCGTAAGCTCCACCGCTTTGACCGCGCCCTCGATATGATGAAGTTTCGTGGCGCCTGCCACCGGAGCGCTCACTTTGGTCAGAAGCCAGGCAAGCGAGATTTCTGTCATGGATACGCCTCTCTTTTCCGCCAGCTCCGCCACACGGCGGATGATGACAGCATCCTGCTTTGCGGTGGCATCGTACTTGAATCCGGCATAGCTGTCCTCCTTCAGACGCTTTGAGGTTTCTTCCGGATACCTTGAGAGCCTGCCACTGGCCAGAGCGCTGTAAGGCGTCATGGCGATATGATCCTCGGCGCAGAGCTTTGCCATTTCGCGTTCTTCTTCCCGGAAAATCAGGTTATAGTGGTTCTGTACCGAGATAAATTTCGCAAATCCCTCTTTTTCC
>CALXIZ010000064.1 GCA_944388495.1 uncultured Clostridia bacterium
ATAATCTCCTATCGGAAATTCTTTAGTCTCTGAAATCAATCCTGCTGTAGCTTCTTGATCTTTAATTGTATAAATTGATATCATTATTCGAGAATTTGTTGATATATTTCTGAAATTATATTCAGCCCAATAACTTCCATTCATATACTTCACCACCGTCAACTCCTCCAGTTCAAACCCCTCCGGGATGTATTCCGGAACGGGCAGGTCGGGCATAAAACTGACGGCGTCTTCGATGTCGTCCATGCTGTCGACGGTGATAGAGATCTGATTTTCCTCCACAGATGTCTCGCTTCCGTCATCGGTGGAGAAAAAGGTACCGGAGATGCGGTGGAATGTCTTTTCCAGGCTGAATTTTACAGCGTGAGCGGCGTCGGAGCTGATCCACACAGCCATTCCGCTCGACGTGGCAAACAGCAGGAGCATACAGGCGGCGATCGTCGAAAGGCGGCGCAGCGCGCTGTGATGTTTCCTCTTCGCAGGCTTCTTCTCCTGCAGAAAGGAGAGATCCGGACCGGGGATCTGTATATCCTGTTCCCGAAGATGGCTGTCGTACATATCGCGGAAACGGCGCCGGATTTCCTCCTCCGTGCGCGATGTTTTTCTGTTACTCATCAACGTCACCTCTTTCCAGAGAAAAGTAAATTTCTCTCAGTTCCTTCAGACCTCTGTACAGAGCGACGCGCACCGTATTGTAATTGATCTGAAGTATGTCCGCGATCTCCTTCTGCTGCAGATCTCCGAGCGCCCAGAGGAGAACGATTTCTCTTCGCTTCGGGGACAGGAGGTCGATCGCCCGGATCAGAAGCTCTGATCTCTCCTTTTTCAGGATTTCATCCAGAATATTCGCCTCTGTCTCTGCAAACTTTTCATAGCTGACGCTGCCGTCCGGCTCGTCAAACGAATCCGACGGATGCAGGCCGCGGAAAAACGTGATCGTTTCGTTTCTCGCGATCGTGTAGACCCACGATTTTACGCTTTTTCTGTTTTTCAGCCGATCCAGATTTCTCCATGCTTTTTCCATCGTGCTCTGAGCTATATCCTTCGCCGTCTCCTCATTTTTCGTCATGGAATAAGCAAGACGATAGATATCTTCATATAAAACCAGGATCGATTTCTCAAAAAATTTCTCATCTCTCTCCCTGCTCAAAGATCATCCCCGCCTTTTCGCATTAATATACGGGCAAAGCTGCGCCGCCCCGCCTGCATCTCAGTGCTTTGCCTTCCGGTATCCGGCGTCGATTGCCTCCTGTTCTGTCCGGAAAACGACCAGATTCTTTGAATCGGCCATCTCTTCATAATCAGCCTGGCCCGGGCAGTGGTAAATCTTGGAACGCGAGTTGCCGCGGATGACGCCCTGCTGACTGTCTGCGCCGGATGTCTGATCCTGCCGTCCGGATGAGACAGCCGGAACGGAGTCACTTTCGCTGCTCTCTCCCGTAGCGTAGTCGATCATGATGCCCGGCTGAATGTTGAAGACGAAGACATGAAAGCTGATCTCCTCACCGCGGTCCTCCACGGAGCACGCTTCGATCCGTACGCCGTCCGCCACCAGATTGTCGCCCTCAAATACCGGCGTAACGCGGTAGAGCACGTGATTTCCCGTTTCTTTTACATAGTCGGCCACCATGTTTTCGAACGGAAGCATGCCTTCCACGTTGAAATAGCGCGTTCCCGTGATCAGATTCCTCTCATTCGCATTTTCTCCGCTCAGCTGATAGCCGATGAGATGACACCGGTTGTACAGATATTTTCCGTCGACATTGTCGTACTTCACCGTATGCCATCCGGACGGTTTCACCTGGCCGATGCTGCCACGTTCCTCCGTAGGCATCAGATCCCGGCCTATGTTGGCAAAAGCGGGACCGCAGCGTCCCAGACTGTCCAGACTGCTGTAGGTTTCAAAAGAATCAGAGGTAAAATCACTGTCGTCAAAGGACGGGACATTGCCGTTCACCTCGATAAACGGCTCGCCCTCATAGACAGGGATCTCATCCGGCGAAACCGTCTGCGGGGAGCTGTCGCTTTCCGTTCCGAGCACCAGGCCGCCGGTGCTGTAATCCGCTCCGGAACGGCCGGTGTCTGCCGTATCCGCCGGCGCCGTACATCCGCCGAACGCCAGAAGAAGGGCAAGAATCAGCGGAAGAAAGCGGACCTTCGCCCCCTTTTTCTCTCTTTCTTTCTCTTTTTTCCGGTTTGACTGTCTCATTTCTTTCATGCATAAACCTCTCTGGTGATTTTTTCGTGCGAAGATCCCGGAAACTCCCTGCTGCCGGTCAGACTCCGCTCCTGAAGCAGCGTCGGATCGAGCCGGGTATCCGAAGGATAACGACGGTTCCAGCGGTAGAGGATGATGCTCTCGATTTTTTTGCGGAAAGAAGCCGGATCCGCGTCTTCCACGAAGCAGAAATCTCCGGGAGCCGCTTTTTCCGGGAAATCGTCATCACAGATCTGCATGTCAAAGCCGTAACGGGCGAACAGCCCGTCGGAATAACTGCTGACCCAGAGTTTTTTCTCTCCGACAAGCGCTCTGATATCCTTCAGCAGCTCCTCATCCCTGCTCAGACGCCGTCCGTTGAAAAGCATCCCCAGACGGTCATCCACACATGCGATAATATGCATCCTTCTCCTCCTCTGCCGGTTCCGCCGCGCACCGCCGTTTTCTCAGAATATTACATCTTGTATTATTATATCATGAATTTCCATTTCTGCTTAGTCATTTGACAGGTCAAAGATGCGCGCCGTCCGCACTCAGCGTCCGCGGGGGCCCGCACCGCTGCGCAGCAGAGAGGTTTTTTCCAGCCGGCCCAGAATCCATACCGAAGCGATGCCGAGCAGAATGCCTGTTACCATGCCGGAGATGAGCAGGGCCGGAAGGTACAGATAGATCTGAGCGGTCTCGACGATCAGCGCCGCTGCAGTCAGCTGACCCGCATTGTGCATGACGCCGCCCGCCATACTGACGCCTGCGGGACTGAACAGGCCTGTTTTCTTCAGCGCATACATGACGGCAAAGCTCAGCAGACCGCCGGCCAGGCTGTAAATCATGGCTGAAACGCCGCTGAAAAGCAGAGCTGACAGCAGAATTCTCGCCATATTGACGCCGAAGGCGTAAGAAGCTCCGATGCCGTACAGAGCGACCAGAACGACGAGATTTGAAAGTCCCAGCTTGATCCCCGGAATACCGAACTGAAACGGGATCAACGCTTCGATATAGGAGAAGATCAGGGCCAGCGCGGTCAGCACCGCACAGAGTGATATTCCGTATGCTTTTCGCGCCAAAGAGCGTCCGTCTCTGTTTTGTATTCCGGCTGTCTTCTCTTTTTTCCGTATATGCCTCATCGATTTTCACCGTCCCCGCTGCCTGTTCCGCCGCCTTCAGATCCGGCGGCGCCATCCGCCGTCCCGACGACCGCGTCCGGAACGCTTCTGTTTCCGCTTTCTTCCGGGGATGCTTTCCCGACGTCTTCTTCATCTGTGCGGACGGTCACCGAGACACGGTTCGGCAGGCAGATGATAGTCTGATTCGACTCGTCGATGCCGCCGTCTTCCCGGTGCTGGCCAAGACAGTAACCGTCAGGGCAGGAGGCTTCTGTCATCAGAGCCTTGCCTCCGCGGATCGTCAGCGTATTATGTCCGTACTCCGAATCGATTCCGATCTCCTGATCCTGCTGCAGAGAGTACGTTCCGTACAGTTTTCCGTCGACGGATATCTCGACAGACGAGCCCGCGCTGCCTTCCGACCAGACACAGATACATACCGCCGCGCACAGCGCGGCGAGAATGACCGCCAGAACGATATCCGCTTTTGTGATGATATTTTTCTTCATTGTATATGACAGATGCTCCGGTATCCGCAGTAGCGGCAGGCATCCGTGTTCTTTCCTTTCTTCGGGTCGATGTCGGCGCAGCCTGAGAGGAATCGTTCCGCAGCCTGCATCAGGTTGGCGTCATTTTCGGCGATCAGTTCCTCGAATTCCTCCTCTGTGAGTATGCTTCCGCTCAGCGTGCCGTCGCTTTTGCGTCTCACCGGTATGATGCCGGAAGAACCTGAAGAAGCGAAGCCGGCATCCATCGCTTCGATGACATTTTCCTCGCTGAGAAGAATACCGTCGAGTCTGGCGCTTTTTTCCGTCTCGTACGCCACTGTCTCAGCGACCTTCGCCTCCGGAATGTCGCTGACCTCTGCCATGGAATCGCTGATGCGGAAATAAAAGACGCCGGCCGGAACAGCCTCTCTTATTCCGCCCATCGCACCCTTCAGATAGAGCATCAGCTGCAGGCGGAATCCGCTCTTTACCTCTTCCATATGGAAGCTGTCGCCTCCCGATTTATAGTCGATGACGCGGACATAAGTACGCTCCGGGGAAGAAACGGACAGGACATCCACACGGTCGATGATGCCTTCGACCAGAACGGATCCTTCCTCTCCCAGATCCAGGCGGACAGGCGGAAAGACAGCATCGGAGCGTCTGCCGAACCGTTTCTCGAAACAGATCTCTTTCACACGCCCGCTGCGCACCTGCTGAAGCATGATCCTCGCCGTGCGCCGGCAGACTTCCTTCACACGCTTTCTCAGATAATCTCCCCTGCCTTTCAGAAGAAAGATTCCTTCGCGGTAGGTATCCGCAAATTCGTCCACAAACCGGTCGGTCAGCTGTTCCAGCTCCTGCAGACTGATCGTCATCCAGAGAGAATTTTCGTCGGTGATCTCCGTTCCCTCACAGGTGAGATGTTCCGCCAGACGCATCAGACAGAAATGATAAATTTCGCCGATCGAACGGATGTCCACATCAAAGCTGCGCTCCTCGGAAGGATTCAGGCCGTAGCGGACGAGAAAAGAAAACGGACAGCGGCTGAAGCGTTCGAGAGCCGACGTGCTCAGGACAAGATCATTGGAAACGCCTCTGCCGTAAAGCTGCCTGACGGCTTCTTTTTCGATCCGTTCCACCCGGTTGTCAAAAAACAGGCCTCTGCAGACATTCTCATATGCTTCGTCTCCGTCGTAAAAGGCTGTCGAGGCCTTCCACACCGGATCGAGTGCCGCGCCGCGCGCCGCGCCCCTCAGCTTTGCGGTGAGATAAGGCAGTGTGCTCTTTTTTGTCTGAATCAGACGGAGAGTATCCTTCCCTCCCGGAATGTCTCTTTCCCTGCTGATCTGTGCGCCTTTTATCATGCCGGAGGAAAGCTCCGAAATAAGCTCGGACGGCCGGAGCTCATTTCCCTCGGCATCGATTTCCGCCCAGGAGACAAAAAGAAAGTCCTCTGCCTTGGAGATCGTCTTGTACATCGCCAGCTGCTGTTCCAGCTCCCGCAGCTCGTCAGTACCGCAGATTCTTCTGTTTTTTTCTCCGATCAGCTGCTTTTCCTCTTCGGAAAGAATACCCCAGGAGGACGGATTCTCTGGCAGAACACCTTCGTTGGCTCCGCAGACGAAAAGAGCTTTTATCCTGCCTGTCCTCGTTCTCTGCATCGTTCCGAAGATCACCTGATCATTTGTCGGCGGAAGAAGCCCGATCTCCATCTCTGCAAACCCCTGCTGCAGAATCTGAGCATATTCATCGTCCGAAAGTTCTTCTTCTCCCAGAATTTCCACGATCTGATCGAAGATAGAGACGATCGCCTTCCAGATCTGCGCCGTGCTCTCCGCATATTCCAGCTGACCGCCGGCCTCCAGAAAGGCGCGGGCTTTATCGATTTTCTGCGGCATCTGCGCCGTCTCCGTCAGAAAAATCCACAAAGCCTCGGTCTTATCCCGCACCGTCTTTTTATTCTTAAACAGCGTCTGCGCCTTTTCCGTAAATTCCCAGATCTTCTGCCGGTACTCATTCAGACGCGCCAGTGTTTCTTCTCCTCCGCTCTCCTCATTTTTCCCGTAGATGAAGGGCTTTTTCCATCTGCCTCCCCGAATATGGTATTTTGCGCAGTAATTTTCCAGTTCCTCGCATTCTTCATCCCCGAGAGGCGAATATCCCGTCTTGATCATGCGGAACATATCGTGAAACTTCCTTCCGTCTTTTATGACGTCGATCATGGAAAACAGAAATTCCACCGCCGGATCGTGCATGATGCTGCGCTTTCTGTCCACGAAAAGCGGAATTCCGTACCGGTCAAACACGCGGCGGAAGACAGATCCTCTCACTCCGGCGTCATTACAGATGACAGCGATATCGCGGTAACGGAATCCTTTTTCCCGGACCAGCTCCGTGATTTTCACGGCTGCGGTCTCCGCCTCCGCATAAAAGTCGCTGCAGGCCGTGAGACAGACCTGCGGAGGGCCGGATTTTCTGGCGTATTTTTCAGGAATCTCATATTCACGGTAAGCGACATTGCTGCGCGCAGCCATTTCCTTCAGCGCCGCCCTCATGCGCCTGAAGACGGCGAACTTTTCGTCTCCCGCCGCATCGGAGCCTGTAAATACGATGCTCACATTCGGCGCTGTGCAGACGATGGCCTCCACCATGGACAGAAGTTTCGGCGTCATATAATCGAATCCGTCGATCCAGAATTCATGCGTTCTGACCATCTCGGATTTCCGGATTTTTTCGGAAACGACATTCAGCAGATCCTCGGAGTCCGTATACTTTCCGCCGATCCTGCTGCTGTATTTCTCATAGATTTTCTGAACCTGATTCAGCTTTTCCTTCAGAACGTCCCCGTCTTCCAGTCCCGACGCGATATCCGCCAGCTCCTCCGGCTGCACTTCGTACTGTTTCATCTCTGAGATGATATCATTCATCATGGAGATAAAAGACGTCTTCTTTTTCACCGCGGCGAAAATTCCGCCGTCATCCTCTTCCTCGAGGAGCAGCTTCGCCAGCAGCATGAAACGTCCGTACTTGTCCACCGGGACTTCCTTCGGGCGTCCTTCCTGCGCCAGAATGCGGCGGGCAAATCCCGATCTGCTCACGATCTCAAGCTCCAGCAGAGCTTCCGCGTTCATGCATTCGAGCGCATTTCTTTCCGCCTGCAGCGTAAACTGGTCCGGAACCAGAAGAAACACGTCCGACGGCATTCTGAGAGCGATCCGGTCAAAGAGAAACCGGTCTTTTTCTCTGTCCGTATCACCGTAATATACTTCCAGCATAGAATCTACCTTTCCTTTTTTCTACAGAAAAAGGCCGCCTCGAAAGAGACAGCCTCCCGTTTCAGGACTCCACGGCGCGGAGCGCTTTTGCGAGCTGGTCCGGGCATGAAGTTTTCTTGAAGCCGCAGCGGATACCTTCCAGACGGTCCGCTGCCTCCGAAGCTTTCATGCCTTCTGCCAGAGCCCCGATGCCTTTCAGATTTCCGTTGCATCCTCCGGTATATTCCACATTTCTCAGACAGCCCTCATCGTCGATCTCAAAGGAGATATCCGTGGAACAGACTCCGCTCGTGCGGTAATGATATTGTTTCATTTTTTCGTTCTCCTGATTTTACATAGACTATGCGGATTCTCTTCAGCAGATGCGGACCGTCCTTCTGCCGCAGGTTTTCTTTCATATATTCTGCAGAAACAGCAGCATCAGCACGCCCGGTATTCCCAGAATGCCGGCAGCTGCCGCCGTCAGAAGATTGAGACTGATGTGGATTCCCGCCGCTTTTCCGATCATATTGATCACTATGATGGCGATACCGCCGAGTATGCTGTTAAACAGCAGCCGGACGGCATACTTCAGCGGCACGATAAACATACAGACCACGATGAACAGTCCGAACATTCCTACTGTATATGCCAGCAGGATTCCCGCTTCCTCTGCCATTGACATCTCATCACCCCCGATGAGATATTTTATTCAGAAGCGGCCTGTCCCTATGCGAGACAGACTTACAGATCCCGTCTGCCCTCCATCGCTTTCGACAGCGTGACTTCATCCGTATATTCCAGATCTCCGCCTACCGGGATTCCGTGTGCGATTCTGGTCACCCGGATTCCCGACGGCTTGATCAGACGGGCGGTATACATCGCGGTGGCTTCTCCCTCGATAGTGGGATTCGTGGCCAGGATCACCTCCCGGACGTCGTCCTGCTGCAGACGCAGAATCAGCTGCTTCAGATTGATGTCCTCCGGGCCGACGCCGTCCATCGGCGAAATCGCCCCGTGCAGAACATGATAAAGACCGTTATATTCTTTCATCCGCTCCATCGCCGCCACATCTTTAGCCTGCTCCACGACACAGATCGTCCTGCGGTCGCGGTTCGGATCCGAGCAGATCCCGCAGGGATCTTTATCGGTAAGATTGCCGCATACCGAACAGTATTTCATGGCAGACTTGGCCCGGAGAATAGAATTCGCCAGCATCTCCGCCTCTCTGTCATCCATGGAAAGAATATGGAAGGCCAGACGCTGCGCACTCTTTCCCCCGATGCCGGGCAGTCTGGAGAGCTCCCGGATGAGATTGGCCAGAGGTTTCGCATACTGAGCCATCTGTGCCGCCTAAAAGAGCCCCGGTATACTGATTCCGCCGGTAGCTTTTCCCATTTCACTCTCGCTGATCTCGTCTACCTGACGCATCGCTTCGTTTACCGCAGCGATGATCAGATCCTGCAGCATTTCGATGTCATCCGGATCCACGATTTCAGGCTTCAGTTCGATCTTCAAAAGCTCTTTTTTTCCGTTTACCTTTACGCTGACCGCACCGCCTCCTGCGGAAGTCTCGATCTCCTGTGCTTCAATCGTCTCCTGTGCCTGCTGCATCCGCGCCTGCATCGCCTGTACCTGCGCCAGCTGCTTCTGCATATTTCCCGCTTTGCCTGCGCTCGGCTTTCTGCCGGCTCTCATACCTTTTCCCATCTTTTTTCCTCCTGCTGCTGTTTTCTTTCACGGACGGCGCGCCGGATTCCGGTTCCGCCGCCGTGTATTCCGTAATTTTCTTTTTTCTGTTTTTTCATGAGCCGCGTCATTCTATGTCGACTTTCACGTGGAATTTCTCTTCGATCTGCCGCGCGATATTTTCGGCTTCCGCTTCCTTCGCGCTTTCGGCGGAAGCTGCGGCCTGCGCCGCTGTTTTACGCTCCAGACGAAGAGCGATTCTGCTCCCGTAATACATCTCCAGCTTTTCCTCCAGAAGCGCTCTGCCTCTGTCCATCAGCACTTTTTCCGTATATTCGTCATCGGCCGCCACATAAAGTGCGCCGTCGGCGATGCGCACGGGATGCGCCTTCGTTTCGATGCGGATGAGCATCGGTTTCTCGCCCACCGCTTTTTTTACCGCCGCATTCCATAATTCCTGCGGGTTTACCGCGGACGTCCCGTCCTGATCCGCAGAAGACGACGTCTGAGATGTCTCTTTCCGGCCCGGAGAAGACGGTATCTGAGCGGTATTTTTTTCATCTGCCCGCGGCGTCTGCATGCCGGCCGGGATCTCTTTTTCCTCCGGTCTTTCCGGGGCGCCCGGCTCTTTCGCTCCTTTCGGACGCGCCGTCTCCGTCAGAGACGCTGACGGCGGCTTCCTTTCCTTTCCCGCCGCTTTTGTTTCCGGTCTGCCCGAATGATTTTCTTTCTTTTCCGCAGGGCCGCTGCCCAGCCGTACGATGCATACCTCCAGCAGTACGCGGGGCTGTGAGGACCAGCGTGACTCGGAAATCGTCTTCGACAACTCTTCGATAGCATAGCTCAGAAGATCCCCGCCGATCTCTCCGCTCTGCCGGCGCACGCGCTCCGCATTTTCGACCGACATATTAAGCAGTTCGGCAGGCTGAGCCACATATCCGGCTATCAGGAGATTCCGCAGATGCGAAAGCCACTCTTTCATCAGCTGCTTTACATCGCTTCCCGAACGTATGATCTGATCCAGAAGAATCAGCGCTTCGGAGATATCGCTCCGGATAATGCTGTCCGTCAGCGCGATGAGAGCCTCTTCGCCCGCCATTCCCAGAAGCTCCGCCACATCCTCTCTTGAAATGAAGTCCTGCCCTGTGGATATACACTGTTCCAGGATACTGAGACTGTCGCGGACAGAGCCGTCGGCGCTGACGGCGATGAGAGCCAGCGCCGCGGGCTCGGCGCCGATTCCTCTGGCTGCGCAGATTTTTTTCATATTTTCCGCGATAATCTCCTCCGTCACTCTCCTGAAGTCGAGCCTCATACACCGTGAAAGGATCGTGGCCGGCAGCTTCTGCGGCTCCGTGGTGGCCAGAATGAAGACCACATGTTCCGGCGGTTCCTCCAGCGTCTTGAGCAGCGCGTTGAAAGCGCCCGGGGACAGCATATGGACTTCGTCGATGATGTACACTTTGTTCCGGCCCTTTACCGGCGGATATTTCACGCTCTCTCTGAGCTCCCGGATGCTGTCGACGCCGTTGTTTGACGCCGCATCGATCTCGATGACATCCATGAAAGTTCCCTCGCGGACTGCCCTGCAGTTTTCACATTCACAGCAGGGACGCACGCTTTGGTCCTCCGCTTCACAGTTGAGCGCCTTTGCAAGTATCCGGGCCGTCGTCGTCTTTCCGGTGCCTCTGGTACCGCAGAACAGGTAGGCATGTCCCGTCTGACCCGCGGCGATCTGATTTTTCAGAACCTTTACGATATGGTCCTGACCGACGATCTGATCAAACCGGTCCGGCCTGAAATCCCGGTATATCGCAGAATACATGGCACGCCTCCTTTTTCAGCATATTCTCTTTCTCTTCCGGTTTTCGATTCTGCCCGCAGCATCCGTGTGCGGAATTTCTCCCGGATTTTCCTGATTTCCGGCTTTTTCCGCATCCCGGCTGCAAAAAAAGTTGTCCTTTGAAGGCTCCGCAGAATGAAAAAGGCTTATCTGCGGCACATAAGAGGCCCCGCTTATCGCTGCTTCCTTCCGGACCTGACGAGGTTCACAGGTTCTTATTGCGCAGGACCCCAGTCACTCTTACGAAGCCATCAAAGGACAACTGCATTACTTATTATATTATATCCTGTTCGGAATCGTCAATCAGTTTCTTTCGGAAGACAGCGGTAAGTTTTCGGAATTATTTTTTCGGCCGGTCAGCGGATCATCGAGAGCAGATCCGCCTCCGCTATCACAGAAACTCCGAGAGACTGCGCTTTCGTCAGCTTGCTGCCGGCAGCTTCGCCCGCCAGCAGGTAATCCGTCTTTTTCGAGACACTGCCGCTGACTCTGCCTCCGTTTTTTTCGATGAGGGCCGCGGCTTCCTTTCTGTCCATGGACGGCAGCGTACCGGTGATGACAAAGGTCAGGCCGGAAAAGACGCCGCCCTGCGCACTCCGCGCATTCTCCGCCCGCTCCTCCCCGCTGAGCTCCATGCGGACTCCCGCATCCTGCAGCCGCCGGAGGATTTCCCGGTTCTGCTCGCCGTCGAAATAGGCGCGTACCGCCTTTGCCGTGATACTTCCCACATCCCCGATCTGTTCCAGCTCTTCTTCGGAGGCCTGACCGATCTTTTCGATACTGCCGAAGTGCTGCACGATAGATCTCGCAGCCGATTTTCCGACGTTCGGAATGCCCAGACCCGTCAGCAGCTGATACGGAGGCTTCTGTTTCGCCGTTTCGATGGCCGCCAGCAGTTTATCCGTGTTTTTCTCTCTGCCGATGATGCCAAGCTCGATCAGACGTTCTCTGTGTTCCCTCAGCGTGAAGATATCCGCAATGTCATGAAGAAAGCCCTGTGCGATCAGCTCTCTGATATAAACCTCGCCGAAGCCTTTGATATCCATGGCGTCGCGGCCCGCGAAGTGAATCAGGCGGCGTTCGAGCTGCGCCGGGCAGCTCGATCCCGTACATCTCATATCCGCTGTATCCTCATCCCGGACCACCGGAGCGCCGCATACGGGACAGACCGGAGGAATCCGGTAGCGCGTCACACCGTCGGGGCGCTTTTCTCTGACGACGCTCCGGATTTTCGGAATAATTTCTCCCGACTTGTATACGACGACCGTATCGCCGATACCCACATCCAGCTCGTCGATATAGTCCTGATTGTGCAGTGTGG
>CALXIZ010000065.1 GCA_944388495.1 uncultured Clostridia bacterium
CGGAATTCGCTGGTCAGAGCAAACTATAATGATCTGAAAAACGGCGTTCACGAAACGACAGAGTATCCTGAACTGTTTCTCCGCAATCTCCTTCTGAACGGGAATCATCCGCTTCATAACCGGACATTGCATCTCAATGGTGGAACATAGAGTCATCGAGCCGGTGTCGGGACATGGTAAAGGTACATATCAATTCCGGCGGCATTAGAGTTGAGGTGATGGGATTTCAGACTTGTTCCGTCAGAGCGAAGTTTTGAGGCGGTCGGCAGCGGGAAGGACATAGCCGAAGGCTTTATCTATCTGACAAGCATTAGGAGAGAGCACGATGGAAATTCACATAAACGTCATAATATTTTCTCAAAAAGCTCAGACAGAGATTATCTGCCATTCAGATTGACAGATTAGCATAAATGTTGAAAGGGGATCATATATATCACTCTGTCGGCATCATCACGGGAAGGAAAAGTGCGAAAGATGCGGAAGAATACTGCGGAACGGAAATGGCAGTTTTTGTATGCACTGAACGGTTTCAGGGTTTTGAATATGAGGTCGAAAAAAGCAGACGGGTGGGTTTTTTTGGTGAGACAGAGGGTATATGATGAGAAAGAAAACAGAGTTAGATTATAAATAATGAGGGGCATCGCCGGAAAGGGGGAAAAGAAAATGAGGATTTTACTTGCAGAAGATGAAAGAACTCTGTCGAGAACGTTGACAGCCGTACTGACGAGAAACCGTTATGCTGTCGATGCGGTTTATGACGGAGAGGCTGCTTACGAATATGTCAGAACGGGACTTTATGACGGAGTGATTATGGATATCATGATGCCGAAAATGGATGGTCTGACTGTACTGCGAAAGGTACGTGAGGACGGAGATAAGGTTCCTGTTCTCATGTTGAGTACAGGTGAGGAAACGGAGAAGCAGCCGGACGGGACGGGCAGCGGAGCTGACGGCTATCTGGCGAAGCCTTTTTCACCGGAGGAGCTTCTTTCGCGGCTCAGTTCCATGATCAGTGACCGGCAGGATATGTCGCAGCCGCTGAGTGCAGGAAACATTACACTTTATCGTTATGCGTCGGAGCTGGCGTCGCCTTTCGGCAGTCTGTTTCTGAATCAGGTGGAGTTAAGACTGATGGAACTGCTCATGTGCAGCTGCGGTTATCCGGTATCGATGAAAAAACTGGAAGAAAAAACAGGTGTGAAAAATGGCAGAGAGGAAATCCGCCTTCACATCGCTTATCTGAGAAAAAAGCTGGAAATTCTGCATGCAGATATAGAAATCAGACCGGTCTGGGAAAATTCCTGGCTGCTGGGAAAGCGAAGGAAGCCTGAAAACTGAAATAGCGTGTATTCATCTCAGGACAGATGCAAAAGAAGGAATACCGGAAAACGGGTACGGAAAAAAGGGGAATCATATAACGGGACAGGAGGTTTTCTGCATATGACTTATGAGGAGTTTTACGGCGAAGAATACAGAAGGCTGAAAGCGGCAGAGCTGCAGGTGCTCGAAGCGATCGCACAGTACAGCGGACGGGATGAGCAGCGGAGAGGGGAACGTTCGATCGAATACTGCAGATCCCGGATAAAATCGCCGGAAAGTATGATGCAGAAACTCAAAAAGCGCGGTCTGCCGGTCACGAGGGAGGCTGCGCTGACAGAAGTCCACGATGCGGTCGGCATCAGAGTGATCTGTTCTTTTTTCGATGATGTTTACCGGACAGCGGAGTGGCTGAAAAGCAGAGAGGATTTTGAGATTCTTGAGGTGAAGGATTATATCGCTTACCCGAAAGAAAGCGGTTACCGCAGTTATCATATCATCTTCCGGATTCTGCAGGGAGCGGGGCAGGGAACTGTCGTCGAGCTGCAGATCCGTACGATCGCTCTTGATTTCTGGGCAAGCCTGGAGCATGAGCTGAAATACAAGAAGGATGTGGAAAACGATGAGATGATCGGCCGTGCACTGAGGAAGTGTGCCGATGAAATCGCGTCTGTGGATCTGTCGATGCAGACGATCCGTGATCTGTTGTCTGAAAAAGCGGCAGTATAGCGGGAAAATATTTTTTCAGTCAGTTTTGAAGGGCCGAAGTCATACCATACGGCATGGCTTCGGCTTTTCTGTGTTTTTCTGAGCCGGCATGCCGCTGCCCGGGGCTCTTTACAAATTTCTGAGAATCATATATCATATTTTTTACACACATACTAGATATAGATGATATGAAAGTGTATACAACAATATAACGAATCCTGCGATACCCGTGCCGTCATTTCGGCACGGGCTCTCCATGCGAAAAAGCAGCTTTATGCAGGCATGCGGCTGTATGAAAGAGACAGTACCGCTGATAAAGGCTAAAGGATAAAACGGCGGAAAAAATGAGGGGACACAGGAGCGGAAAGGGAGATTTGAAATGGGGCAGATTAAGCAGATCATCAAGAGGGACGGACGTCGTGTTCCGTTTGACGAAAAAAAGATTGCCAATGCGATTTATGCGGCGGCTCACGTTCTGGGCGGGCAGGATCGTTCGACGGCAGAGCATCTTGCAAAAGAAGTCGTGGCATATCTGACGGATAATCTTGAGATTACGGAACCGACGGTGGAACAGGTACAGGACGCGGTGGAAAAGATTCTGATCGAGCGGGGGCATGCCAGGACGGCAAAGGAATACATTCTCTATCGGGCGGAGCGGACGCGTGTCAGAAATATGAACACGAAGCTCATGAAAATTTATGAGGATCTGACGTTTAAAGACGCGACGGAAAACGATGTAAAGCGTGAAAATGCAAATATTGACGGCGACACAGCTATGGGAACGATGCTCAAGTACGGTTCGGAAGGAGCAAAGCAGTTCTATGAAATGTATGTTCTGGATCCGAAGCATGCGGAGGCTCATATCACAGGGGATATCCACATTCACGATCTGGATTTTCTGACTCTGACGACGACATGCTGTCAGATCGATTTGACGAAGCTGTTTGAAGGCGGGTTTTCCACCGGCCACGGATTTATCCGCGAGCCGAAGCATATCCAGACGTATGCGGCTCTGGCCTGTATTGCGATTCAGAGTAACCAGAACGATCAGCACGGCGGTCAGAGCATTCCCGATTTTGATTATGCCATGGCGCCCGGCGTGAGAAAGACGTACCGCAGTCTCTATACACAGAATCTGGCAAAGACGATAAATATTCTGGAGGAAGGGACGGACGGCGAAAAGCTGGTGGCAGAGATGTCAGCACGTCTCGAAGAGGAAAAGGGTCTGGTCCCCTCCATGGAAAATGACAGCGAATATCTGGAAGAGGAAAGAAAGTATCTGGGGGAAAGCCTGGATGATGCGGACATCAGAAGGGCACAGCATTATGCAAAGAAATATGCGGATAAAGAGATCGTAAGATCTACCTATCAGGCGATGGAAGCTCTGATTCATAATCTGAATACGATGCATTCCAGAGCGGGCGCACAGATTCCGTTTTCCTCCATCAATTACGGCACGGATACTTCGCCGGAGGGAAGACTGGTCATGGAAAGTGTTCTTAAGGCTACGGAAGCGGGACTGGGCGGCGGTGAAACACCGATTTTTCCGATTCATATCTTCAAGGTTAAGGAGGGCGTCAATTACAATCCTCAGGATCCGAACTACGATCTTTTCAAACTGGCCTGCCGTGTATCGGCGAAGCGTCTGTTCCCGAATTTCTCATTTCTCGACGCGCCGTTTAATCTCGAGTATTACGATCCGGAAGATCACGATACCGAAGTGGCATATATGGGATGCCGCACGCGGGTGATGGCGAATAATTATGATCCGTCTCATGCGACGACGGCAGGAAGGGGAAACCTCAGCTTTACCTCTGTAAATCTGCCGCGTATCGCCATTAAAGCAAAGGGAGATGTGGATATCTTTTTTGAGGATCTGGACAGAAAAATTACGCTGGTCATCAATCAGCTTCTGGAACGCTTCCGGATTCAGTCGGCAAAGAAGGTGAAAAACTATCCGTTCCTTATGGGGCAGGGAGTGTGGATGGGCTCCGAGAATCTGGAACCGAACGATGAAGTGGGAGAGGTGCTCAGACACGGAACGCTGACGATCGGATTTATCGGTCTGGCGGAATGTCTGAAAGCGCTGGTCGGAAAACATCACGGCGAGTCTGAAGAAGCGCAGAACCTGGGGCTCAATATCATCGGCTATATGAGAAAAAGAGCGGATGAGGCGTCGGAAAAGACCGGACTGAATATCACGCTGATCGCTACGCCGGCAGAAGGACTGTCCGGCCGCTTTGTAAAGATCGACAGAGAAAAATACGGTGTGATCCCGGGAGTCACAGATCGGGAATACTATACCAATTCTTTCCATATTCCTGTCTACTTCAACATCAGCGCTTTCGATAAGATTCGCCTGGAAGCGCCGTATCATGCGCTGACTAACGGAGGACATATCTCTTATGTGGAGCTGGACGGAGATCCGCTGAAAAATCTGGATGCTTTTGAATCGATCGTGCGTTTTATGAAAGAAAGCGGAATCGGCTACGGTTCGATCAATCATCCGGTGGATCGCGATCCGGTATGCGGATTTACGGGGATTATCGACAACGAATGTCCTCATTGTCACAGAACGGAGGATGACGGCAGAGGCAGCTTTGAGAGAATCAGAAGAATCACGGGCTATCTGGTGGGAACGCTCGATCGCTTTAATGACGCGAAGCGCGCCGAGGTAGAGGACAGGGTGAAGCATTCTGTCATGCGGACCGGCGTTGCATCATCCGTGCAGAGATAAAAATGAGGTGGATCATGAGTAAAAAGACGGTCTGGTCGGTATATTTCAGTGCCACCGGGGTGACAGAAAAAATCGTAAAGAGGACGGCGGATGCAGCTGCGGAAAAGCTGGGGCTGCCGCAGCGCATGTTCTGCTTTAACTCTCCGGCCTCCCGCAGAGAAGCGCTTTCCTTCGGTGCGGAAGATCTGGTAGTTCTGGGTGTTCCGGTCTATGCGGGACGTGTCCCGAATCTGTTACTCCCGTATGTAAGGGATTTTATAAAAGGAAACGGTGCGGCAGCCGTTCCTGTCGTGACATACGGAAACAGAGATTTTGACGATGCGCTGGCTGAGCTGTGCGGAGTTCTGGAAAAAAACGGATTTCAGACGGCGGCCGCAGGCGCGTTTGTCGGGGAACATGCTTTTTCGCGTGTTCTCGGCGCGGGACGTCCCGATGAGAAGGATCTGTGTCTGGCTTCCGATCTCGGCAGACGTGCGGCGGAGAAAATATCAGCACATGATGCGGAAAAGATGTCCGGAGGATCCGTTCCCGCGGATGATTCCGGATCTTCGGGATCTGTCCGCGTTCCGGGCAGATTTCCCCCCGGACCGTATTATACACCGCGGGACCGCAGAGGAAATCCCATCAATATTCTGAAGGCCAGGCCGAAGACAGATGCGGCCGGATGCATACGCTGCGGCCTGTGTGCCGTGCTGTGTCCTCTGGGTTCCGTCGATATCGACCGTGTTTCGGAGGTCACAGGCATCTGTATGAAATGCAATGCGTGTGTCAAACACTGTCCTGCGGCGGCAAAGTATTTTGACGATCCGGGTTATCTGTATCATAAAAAGGAACTGGAGGAAATATACACCCGCAGAGCGGAGAGCCGGATTTTCTTATGATTTACGGATGAGATGAAAGGAGCTTCATTTCAGGATACGGGCGGCAGATGTCACTGAAAAACGGAATCGGCGTGATATCTCCCCTCACGGGACGGATAAAAGATCAGTCTGTTCTCTGCCGTCTGAGTTCCGGCCCCGGTTCGTGCCGCGGGATCAGCCGGTCTCTGCGGACCATATAAAATATCAGTCCGACGGCGTCGGCGAGAAACCAGCCGATCGGTACGGATACCCAGATGCCTGTGACGCCGATCCGGGGAACGGAGGAAAGTACATAGGCGAGTAAAACTCTCGTTCCCAGAGAGATGACCGTCAGTATCAGAGACATGGACGGACGGCGCACCGCCCGGTAAAAACCGTACCAGAGAAAAAGAATTCCGATCAGAATATAAAAAGAGCCTTCTATGCGCAGGTAATCTGCACCGGCAGCGATAATTTCCGTTTCCTCCGGTCTGACAAAAATGAGCATCAGAGGGCGGGCAGCCAGAAAGACGATCACGCTGACCGCAGCGGAAAAGGAGACAGTGAGGAAGACAGCTTTTCCTGTTCCTTTCCGTATGCGGTCTTCTTTCTGTGCGCCGTAATTCTGTGCGATAAACGTAGAAAAAGCGTTTCCGAAGTCCTGAACCGGCATGTAGGCGAAGGAATCGATTTTCACGGCAGCGGCAAAGGCGGCCATCGTGACGGCGCCGAAGCTGTTGACGAGTCCCTGAACCAGAAGGATGCCGAAGTTCATCACCGACTGCTGAAGGCAGGTGAGAATGGAGAAGCCGGCGATTTCTTTCAGGATGCTGCGGTTCAGCTTCATATGGCGGCGTCCTGCTCTGAGATGTGGAAAACGGATGAGTGTATAGGCTGCAAGACCGGTTCCCGAGACGAACTGAGAAAATACTGTGGCAAAAGCGGCCCCCTGTATGCCGAAGGGAAAGGTGACGACCAGCAGCAGATCGAGAACGACATTGAGTACGGAAGAGATCGCCAGAAAGATCAGCGGCGTCAGGGAGTTTCCGACGGCACGCAGAAGCGCCGTGAAAAAGTTATACAGATAGACGGCGCTTATTCCGAAAAAGATGATCCGAAGATAATCTCTCATCATGGAATAGACTTCCCGCGGGACATTGAGAAAGTGCAGGATCGGATCCAGAAAGAGAAAAACGGCGGCGTTGAGGACAGCCGTGACGGCAAGGATCAGAATAAAGGCGTGAAAGACGGCGGATTTCAGACCGTTATCATCGCGGCTTCCGAAACAGATGGAAAATTTGACGCCGCTGCCCATGCACAATCCGATCAGGACGGAGGTGAGAAACGTCATCAGAGAATAAGCTGATCCCACCGCTGCCAGCGCCTCTTTTCCGAGAAACTGCCCTACGATCAGTGTATCGGCGATATTATAGCACTGCTGCAGCAGATTGCCGATCATCATCGGAAAAGCGAAGCGCAGCAGAGAAGATGTGATATTTCCTGTTGTAAGATCCTGTTTCATTCAGACATCTCCTTTTCTTTCCTGCCGGGACAGATCCGTGCGTGGCGCGGCCGGTCTGTAATAATGCACTGCGGTACTGTGAAATTACAGCAATACGGAACTATGATACTGCATTTTATGGAAAACCGCAATTATGATCTGAAAACGGAAAAAATAAGTGTAAAAACGCGAAAAAGAGAGGAAAAAATATGTAAAATGAAGTAAATGCAACAACGCGAAGAGAGGAAAAGAAGTATAATGAAAACATAAAGAAGAAGATTACCGCACAGACAGAAAGGAGACTTTGCATGAAATCGATGAAACTGACAGAAAGCCTTTATTGGGTAGGCGTGCTCGACAAGGATCTCCGCGTATTTGATATTATCATGTATACGGAATTCGGCACAACATATAACTCTTATGTGCTCAAGGGCAGTGAAAAGACGGCACTGTTTGAAAGTGCAAAGGAGAAATTCTCTGATGAATATCTTGAAACGGTAAGACAGATCACTCCGATTGAAGACATCGAATATCTGATCGTGGATCATACGGAACCGGATCATGCCGGCAGCATCGAGAAGCTTCTGGAAATCAATCCGAATCTCAAAATCGTCGGTTCTGCCGTTGCCATCAGCTTCCTGAAGCATATCGTCAACAGAGAGTTCTATTCCGTTGCAGTAAAAGACGGAGATGAGCTGAGTCTGGGCAACAAGACGATCCGTTTCTTCTCGGTGCCGAATCTTCACTGGCCGGATACGATTTACTCTTATGTCGAAGAGGACGGCGTACTGATGACATGCGATTCCTTCGGCTCCCACTATGCGCATGAAGGTATTCTGCGCAGCACGGTAACGGATTACGAAGGATATATGCGCGCGACGAAATATTATTTTGACAATATCCTCGGACCTTTTAAACAGCCTCATATGGCTGACGCGCTCCGCCTCGTCCGCGATGAACTGAAGCCGACGATGATCTGCCCGGGACACGGTCCGGTACTCGACAGCGATCTGGACGATATTTACGGGAAGTATGCGGAATGGTGCGGCGAACCGTCGGAAAACGATCCGAAGAAAGTCGTCATTCCTTATGTAAGCGCATACGGATATACGGCACAGCTGGCGGAAAAGATCGCGGAAGGTCTGAAAGCGAGCGGCCGGTTTGAAATCAGCCTGTACGATATGGTGACCGCCGATAAGGATGAGGTTCTGGGCGCTATCGCGGCAGCGGACGGTATTCTGTTCGGAACGCCGACGATTCTTCAGGAGGCTCTCAATCCGATCTGGGATCTGACAATCAACATGTATCCTCCGGTACACGGCGGAAAGTATGCTGCCGTATTCGGCAGCTACGGCTGGAGCGGAGAGGCGGTATCTCATCTGACAGAACGTCTTGAACAGCTGAATATGAAAGTGATGCGCGGACTTCGCGTGAGACTCAAGCCGAGCGAAAAGGATCTCGTGGATGCGTACGATTTCGGATACGGATTCGGATGCTTCATGCAGAAGAAAGAGGCATGCAAACGGATTGCAGGCACGGGATATGTGAAATGTCTCGTCTGCGGAGCTGTCTTTGAGGCGACGGAGACGATCTGTCCGGTCTGCGGCGTAGGTTCGGAAAACTTCGTACCGGTACAGATTGACGAAGTGACGTATAAGAATGATACGCAGAACCGTTACGTGATTCTCGGCGCAGGTACGGCTGCTCTCAGTGCGGCGACTGCGATCCGTGAGCGCGATGCTTCCGGCTCGATCATCATGATCTCGGAAGAAGACGAGCTTCCTTACAACCGTCCGATGCTGACAAAGAACATGTTTGCGGGCGCGGAGCCTCAGGTATTTACGATTCACGATAAAGCGTGGTATGAGGAAAAGAAAATCGAACTTGCTTTCGGAAAGAAGATTGCGTCGATCGATCCGGATGCGAAGAAAGTCGTCATGGAAGACGGACAGACTTATGAATATGACAAGTGTATCTATGCTCTCGGCGCTCACTTCTTCGTACCTCCGTTTGAAGGTCACGAAGATCCGCATATCACGACGATCCGTACTCTCGCTGACATCGCGAAGGTTGCTGATTTCCTGAAGGACGGCAAGCGTGCCGCGGTCATCGGCGGCGGCGTCGTCGGCCTGGAAGCGGCATGGGAGCTCAGAAAATACGGCTGTGATGTGACGATTCTCGAAGCGATGCCTTCTCTCATGTCAAATAAACTGGATCCGACGGCTTCCCTTATGCTTCAGGAACTCTTTGAAAGAAAGGGAATCCACATTCTGGCGAGCGCGAATACAAAGAAATATGAAAACGGCGCGCTGCACCTGGAGGACGGCACGGTCATTCCGGTCGATGTCGTAGTCGTATCCTGCGGTGTACGTGCCAACAGTGCCATAGCTGAAGCTGCCGGCGTCAAGCTGGGCCGTGCGATCCTCGTTAATGATAAGATGGAGACGAATATTCCGGATCTGTATGCGGCAGGCGACTGTGTGGAATTCGAAGGCATGAATTATGCACTGTGGCCGGAAGCTACAGATCAGGGCGAAGTTGCAGGTGCGAATGCCTGCGGGGACGAGATGCACTATGAATCTCAGATTTTCGGCATGACGATGCATGTGGTCGATACGGAACTCTTCGCTATCGGCAAGACGTCCGGTCCGGATGCGTTCCGCACGGTGGAATTCAAGGATCCGAACAGAGATACTCTCAAGAAGTATTTCTTCCTCAACGAACTTCTCTGCGGCGTGACGCTGATCGGCGACACGAGCGATATGGCGGAAGTCATGGATCAGGTAAACAATCAGACTTCTTTCTTTGAGATTTTCGGAAAATAGATCTTTTCCGGTCTTTTTAAGACAATAAAACGAAAAAGAAGAACAACGGGCGCCGCCGCAGAGATGACTGCGGCGGCGCTTTTATGCTATACTATTTCTGTTGTCATATACCGGAGGCCTGCTGTACTGCGCGGGCTCCGGAAAGATACGATATGTCCGGAACGAAGGAGATATCGCGTTTCTGTATACGGAGTCCTCAGAAAAGAATCCGGCGGAAGAAAAGAGGTGTCTGTTTTGGAATCCGAAAAACTGAGAATTGCGGGCGTCGCCGATGAATCGATTGTGGACGGACCGGGGATACGCTATGTCGTCTTTGTACAGGGGTGTCCTCACCGGTGCAGAGGCTGTCACAATGCGCAGACACATGATTTTGAAGGAGGAACGGATGTTTTCATCGAAGATATTCTGGCGGAGATCGACGCTGATCCGCTGATTACAGGCGTTACCTTCAGCGGAGGAGAGCCTTTCTGTCAGACGGAAGCTCTCTGCCGGCTGGCGGAGGGCGTAAAACAGAGACAGAAAGATCTTATGGTGTACAGCGGCTATACTTATGAGGAACTTCTGGAGCTGGCGGAGAGCGACAGGTGGACGAAGACGCTGCTTCAGATGGCGGACCGCCTGGTGGACGGCCGTTTTGTGCTGGAAGAAAGAGATCTCGAGCTGCCGTTTCGCGGAAGCAGAAATCAGAGATACATCGATCTGCGGCGCACGCGGGAGGAAGGAAGGATTGTCTCTGCGGATGAACAGATACACTTTTAAAGACGGAAGATATCTGCGCTGCGGATATACTACCGGAACCTGTGCAGCGGCCGCCGCGCAGGCGGCCGCATTTCTTCTGCTGAAACAGATCCTGCCTGAAAAAAAAACGGATAATGCTATGATGAAAGACGGCTGTGTCTCCCTTTTTCTTCCCGGAGGAACAGAGGTCACACTTCCGTTCCGGCAGTCAGCACAGGACGGAGCGCAGAGAGTGCCGGAGGAAGGTGCGGCAGGTGCGGAAAATGAGAAATGCGGCGGCAGGCGGAAAAACGAAACGTTTTCTGTCTGCTGCGCGGTAAGAAAAGACGCGGGAGATGACGCTGATGTCACGGACGGGATGGAGATACTGGCGTCGGTCAGTCTCTGTGAAGAAAAAGATATTATTATCTGCGGGGGAGAGGGTGTCGGCCGGGTTACACGGCCGGGACTCGATCGTCCGCCGGGAGATGCGGCGATCAATACCGTTCCGCGGCAGATGATCCGTGACGCTGTGGACAGAGTCCGGAGTCTGTACGGATATGAAGGAGGAATCCGGGTTGAGATTTCCGTTCCCGGAGGGAGAGAAGCCGCGGAAAAGACGATGAATCCGGCGCTGGGCATCGAGGGAGGCATTTCTATTCTGGGAACCAGCGGTATCGTGGAACCGATGAGCGATGCGGCCGTCGTGGAGACGATCCGCGCGGAGATGAGAATGAAGATCGGAACACGGAAGTGTCTGGCGGCTGTCCCCGGGAACTACGGACTGAAGTTTTCGGAAAAATATCTCCGTCTGCCGTCTGAGAAAATCATCAGATGCAGCAATTTTATCGGCGATACGCTGGATGCCGCCTGCGAATACGGGTTGACGGGCCTGATTCTGGCAGGAAATGCGGGCAAATTTATAAAACTGGCATCCGGAATCATGAATACGCATTCTTCGGAAGCGGATGCCCGCATCGAAACAGTGATCGCCTGCAGTCTGGAGGCCGGAGCATCGATCGGGATACTGAAAAGACTGCAGGACTGTATTACGACAGAAGCGGCGTTTTCGCTTCTCTGTGAGTGCGGTCTGGCACACAAGACTCTCGATATCGCTGCGGAGAGAGCGCAGCGTTATGTGCAGCGCCGCGTGCGCGGCAGAGTCGTGACGGGTATCGTCATCTTTTCTTCGGAATCCGGCCTGATATCTTCTGCAGGAGAGGTACGTGAAATTCTGGACAGGATCCGTGAGGAAGGATGAAAGAAATCCGGAAAAAATAAAGGAGTAACAGGAGGTACGATTTATGAAGGCAGTCCATTTTGTAGGCGCAGGCTGCGGAGCGCCTGATCTGATAACGGTGCGGGGTATGCGGCTGCTTCAGAAGGCGGATGTCATCGTCTATGCCGGTTCTCTGGTCAATCCGGAGATTCTGTCCTGGGCGCCTTCCGGATGTGAACTTTACGACAGTGCTTTTCTTCATCTGGATCAGGTGATCGAAATTCTGGAGCGGTCTGTGAAGCAGGGAAAAAATACGGTCCGGCTTCATACGGGAGATCCTTCCGTATACGGGGCAGTCAGAGAACAGATCGACAGGCTGAAAGAAATGGGAATCGAAAGCGACATCTGTCCGGGAGTCAGCAGTTTTCAGGGAGCGGCGGCCTCTCTGCGCAGAGAATATACTCTCCCGGGAGTATCACAGACGGTGATTCTGACGCGTCTCGAGGGGAAAACGCCTGTTCCGGAGAGAGAAAAGCTGAGACTGCTGGCAGCTCACGGAGCCTCCATGGCGGTTTTTCTCAGCGCTTCCATGGCGGAGAGACTTCAGAAGGAGCTGCTCGCTTCCGGAGGGTATGATGCTGAAACACCCTGCGCCGTCGTGTACAAGGCGACCTGGCCTGAAGAAAAGAAAATCCTGACGACAGTGGGAAATCTGGCACAGACACTGAAAGAAAGCGGAATCCGAAAGACAGCGATCATTCTGGTAGGCCGTTTTCTCGGAGAAAAATATGAACTCTCAAAACTCTATGACCGGACATTTTCCACGGAATTTCGGAAAGGAACGGATTCATTTTGAAAGAGTATTACGGGAAATGCTGTATGGCGGGCGGGCAGGATGTAATCCGGGCCGCCGCCTTTTACTATACAGAAAAGGGCGCGGCTCTGGCGGAACGGGTGAGAGAAGCCCTGAAGCAGGAGCGGAATATTTATCTTATCTGGACGGAAGAAAAAAATATGACGGAAGAGATATTTTCTCAGTCGGATCTTCTACTGTTTTTCTGTGCTTCGGGAATCGCTGTAAGAAAAACGGCGCCTTTTCTGAAGGATAAGATATCAGATCCGGCAGTGCTCGTCACGGGAGAAAGCGGACAGTTTGTCATTCCTCTGCTGTCCGGTCACCTGGGCGGCGCGAATTTCTATGCGGAAAAAATTGCGTCGTTTCTGGGAGCTGTACCTGTGATTACGACGGCCAGCGATACGCAAAAAATTCCTGCGCTGGATGTCTGGGCAGACCGGCACGGACTGGCGCTCAGTGATATGAAGATGACGAAGCGCATCATGGCACAGCTGATCGGAGGCGCCGGTCCGGATGAAAAACGATACCATATCTGTATCGCTTCAGACAGGATGACCGCGGAAAAAAAGCTCGCCGGGCGGGCAGTGGCGGCGGAAAGCGCGCTGATTCTGGAGCCGAAGAGGTATGTCATCGGCCTGGGATGCAGAAAAGGCTGCAGCGGACAGGCGATGAGAAGTTTTGTAAACGGTTTTCTCGCGGAAAACGGCATGGAAGAGAGGCTGGTGCGGAGAATCTGCTCCGTCGATCTGAAGGCAGAGGAAAGATGTATGAAAGAGACGGCCAGGATGCTGAAAGTGCCTTTTTCTGTCTTTTCCGCAGAGGAGCTCTCTCTGGTCTCCGGTGATTTTTCCTCTTCGGAATTTGTGATGAGGACGACGGGAACAGACAATGTATGTGAGAGAAGCGCCGTCTGCGGCTCCGGAAACGGAAAGCTGACTGTAAAGAAGCGGGCGGAAAACGGAATGACGGCGGCTGCGGCTGTCTGCCGCATACCGGAATCCTTCTGCCGTATCCTCACGGCGGAGGAGTGGGCCTGTGAGGTACGGAAATATCAGTCACGGGAGACGGCTGAACGGGAAGAAGGGAGTTCGGATGATGAATGAAAAAAAGATATCCGGGCAGGACCGGAAAGTGAAAAAAACGGAAAAAGGATCATCTGATGCGGAAAAAAACAGAACGAAAGACAGGATCAGTGATCTGCAGTCAGCGGATACAGGCAGGCTGATGCTGCGCCTGGCCGTTCCCACTGTCACGGCACAGATCGTCAATATGCTGTATAACATTGTCGACCGTATCTATATCGGTCACATGCCTGACGTGGGATCTGACGCACTGACAGGCGTCGGCCTGTGTTTTCCGATTCTGACGCTGATCTCGGCTTTTGCCTCTCTTCTGTGTGCGGGAGGAGCGCCGAAGGCGGCGATACGCATGGGGCAGAAGGATAACGAGAGCGCGGAGGAGATCATGGGGAACTGTTTCGGAGCGCTGCTCGCTGTATCTGTGCTGCTGACAGTTCTGTTTCAGATTTTTGCGGAACCGATGCTTCTTCTGTTCGGCGCCAGCGGTGATACGCTTCCCTATGCGCTGAGTTATATGCGGTGTTATCTCATGGGAACAGTTTTTGTCATGATTTCGCTGGGACTCAATATGTTTATCATGTCCCAGGGATTTGCGGGCGTCAGTATGCTGACGACGCTGATCGGAGCCGTTTTGAATATCGCCCTCGATCCGCTCTTTATTTTTGTCTTTGACATGGGCGTTTTGGGAGCGGCCGTCGCAACAGTGATCAGCCAGGCTGTGAGCGCAGTCTGGGTGCTGATCTTTCTCACGGGAAAAAAGACGAGACTGTGTCTGAAAAAAAGAAACCTGAAGCCGCAGGCTTCCGTTTTACTTCCCTGTCTGGCTCTGGGACTGTCTCCTTTTGTGATGCAGAGTACAGAGAGTCTTCTGAGCGTCTGTTTTAATGCCAGCCTGGCGAGATACGGAGGAGATATGGCCGTCGGAGCGATGACGATCATCACCAGCGTGGCGCAGCTGATGACGATGCCGACGGTGGGAATCTGCCAGGGCGGACAGCCGATCATCAGCTATAACTTCGGGGCCGGCAATAATGTCCGGGTGCGTCAGGCATTCCGCTGTCAGTTTATCGCCTGTGTGACATATGCCGCGCTGTTCTTTCTCGCAGCGATGTTTTTTCCTCACCTTCTGGCCGGAGTTTTTACGGGAGACGGAGAACTGGCGGAATATACCGTCCGCTATATGCGGATCTACAGCGCGGGGATTTTTATTCTGGGCGTTCAGTTTTCCTGTCAGCAGGCTTTCATGGCGCTGGGACAGGCGAAAATCAGTCTCATACTGGCCTGTCTCCGGAAGCTGATTCTGCTGATACCTCTGATTTTTCTTCTGCCGCATCTGCTGGCCGATCAGGTCTTTGCCGTCTTTCTGGCGGAACCGGTCAGTGACATTACGGCAGGTATCATCACAGGAATCATGTTTTTTACTCATCTGTCCGGCATTCTCGCACGGGGGCCGGAGGGCGGTGTGAAAAAAGCGGAATCATGAAAGGTGCTGAAACAGGAGTGAAAAAATGGAAAATTTATACATAGTCGGAATCGGACCCGGGAACCCGGAGGAGATGACACGTCAGGCGTTTTCCGTTCTGGAAAGATCGGATCTGATTGTCGGATATACGCGCTACAATGAAATCGTGAGACAGTGGTTTCCAAAGAAGGAGTATTTTGAAACTCCGATGAAAAGTGAACAGGAGCGGTGCGAGTATGCTCTGAAAGCGGCGGAATCCGGAAAAAAGGCGGCTCTGATCTGCAGCGGAGACAGCGGCGTCTACGGAATGGCTTCGCTGACGCTTGAGCTGGCGGAAAAACGGAAAAGTCCGGTGCGGATCGAAGTCGTGGCCGGAATCAGTGCGGTACTGAGCGCTTCAGCGCGTCTTGGCGCGCCCGTCTCCGGAGATTTTGCGGTGATCAGCCTGAGCGATCTTCTGACCCCGCAGAGCGTGATAGAAAGACGTCTGAGAGCGGCGGCGGAAGGAGATTTTGTGATCGCCCTTTATAATCCGGGATCGGGTCAGCGGCGGGAGCATCTGAAAAGAGCCTGCCGGATAATCCGCCGGAGCCGCAGCGGAGAAACGCCGTGCGCTCTTGCGAAGCGGATCGGAAGACAGGGAGAGAAAACAGAGATTCTTTCGCTCGGAGAACTGGAAAATACCGAAGTCGATATGTTTACAACAGTTCTGATCGGAAATTCCTCCACCAGGACTGTGGAAACGGCCGGAAGAGTGTGTCTCGTAACGCCGCGCGGATACCGGATTTCCGCGGACCGGAAGGAGCGGAACGAAGAAATATCTCAGAGCGGAAATGAGAGCGGGAGACAGAAAAGAATCCTGATTTTCGGCGGAACGACAGAGGGCAGGCAGCTGGCGGAATATGCCTGTGAATCCGGCATTGCCGCGCTCGTCTGCGTGGCGACAGAGTACGGAGAAAAAATGATGGAGCCGGATCCTCTGCTTGAGATCAGTTCCCGGGGGCTCACGGAGGAAGAGATCACAGATCTGATGCGAAAGGAAGAATTTCTGTGTGTGATGGATGCGACACATCCTTACGCTTCAGAGATCACAGAGAAAGTCTTTTCGTCCTGCAGGCGAACCGGACAGGAATATGTCCGCGTTCTGCGCGGCGATGCCGGAGCGGGAGATATCAGCGACGGCAGTATGATCTGTGTCGGAAGCATACGGGAAGCGGCGGATTTTCTCGGACGCTGCGACGGAAAAGCTGTGATCACCACCGGATCGAAGGAAATCGCCGAATATGCATCAGTTCACCGGGCGAAGGAACGTTTTCTCTTCCGCGTTCTTCCGTCGCATGAAGCGCTGAGAGCGTGCTTTGAAGCGGGATTCGACGGCAGAAATCTCGTGTGCATGCAGGGACCGTTTTCGAGAGAAGCAAATGAAGCGCTGCTCCGCGATTTCGGAGCGGAATTTCTGGTAACGAAAATGTCAGGGAAAAACGGCGGCTTCCGGGAGAAGGCGGAAGCCGCAGAAAAGGCCGGCGTAAAGATCATCGCAGTGCGTCCGCCCGAAGAGCGCCGGGGGATTACGATGGAAGAAGCGCGTGAAAAAATACGCCGGAAAGCTCCGGGATACGATACGGAAGTGGTAATCGCGGGGACAGGCCCCGGAGAATCAGTGCTGCTGACGCGGGAAGCGGCGGAGGCCGTGGCGGATGCTGATATTCTTTTCGGCGCCGGACGGCTGCTGAAGGATCTGCAGAAAGCCGGGATCGCCGGTATATCGGAGCATCAGCAGCTGAGACCGGAGTACCGCGCGGATAAAATCGCGGAGATGATACAGCGGGACAGACTTCTGCGGAAAAGCGGAGGAAAGTATACTGTCGCTGTTTCGGGAGACAGCGGTTTTTTCAGCGGCACGGCGGGAATGAGCCGGCTGTTTGCGGAAAAGGGATACGGTGTGAAAACTCTGCCGGGAATCTCATCTCTTTCTTATCTCAGTGCGAAGACAGGCATTCCGTGGCAGGATGCGGTCTGTATCAGTGCGCACGGCAGAGAGATCTCCGTCGTTTCGGAGGTCAGAACGCATGAAAAGGTTTTCGTGCTGACGGGAGACAATGCGGCGGAACTGATGAAAACGCTGGCGGAGTTCGGGCTCGGCGATGTGAGAGTATTCGCCGGGGAACGCCTGTCGTATGAGAATGAGCGCATTTCAGAGGGAACAGCGGAAGAACTCGCAGGGCATTCTTTCGATATTCTGACCTCACTGCTGATCATAAACCGGCGGGCGCGCGGGGCAGTGCCGCCGGGCATTGAGGACGGAGCGTTTGAGCGGGGCGGCGTGCCGATGACCAAACGGGAGGTGAGGGCTGTCATTCTGTCTCATCTGGATCTGAGGGAGGACAGCGTCGTCTTTGACATCGGCGCGGGAACAGGCTCTGTGACAGTGGAGGCTGCGCTGACCGCATACCGGGGACATGTCTTTGCCGTGGAAAGAAATCGGGAGGCGGCGGATCTGGTCGGAAAAAACTGCCGGAAATTCGCTGCGGACAATGTGACAGTCCTCTGCGGTGATGCTCTGCAGGTCCTGCGGGCGGGAGGTCAGGAACCGGAAAATACGGAGATGACGGACGGAAAAAGACTGCCGCTGCCGGATGCTGTCTTTATCGGCGGGACAGGCGGAAAACTCGCGGATATTCTGGATGCGCTGATATCTCTGAGATCTCCGGGACGGGAAGACGGCGGGCCGGGACACAAAAAAGAGACGGTCCGTACAGTGATCAGTGCTGTAACGGTGGAGACAATCGGCAGTGCCTTTCAGACTCTGACACAGCTGGGAGCGGAAAATCTCTCGGCCGTTCAGATTTCGGCCGCCCGGACGCGGAAGGCCGGAAGCCATCATCTGCTGGAAGCGCAGAATCCCGTTTTTATCATCAGTGCGGATCTTGCGTATAGAAAAGGAAAGAAATGAAGAGATGAAAAAGAGTGAGGGGACAAAGGAAATGCCGGCTTGTGAAAGCGGCGGACAGATTTGCGGCAGACTGACACCCGGGCGTATTGTCATCGCCGGGACAGGAAGCGGATGCGGAAAAACGACAGTGACGTCAGGACTTCTGCAGTGCCTGAAAAACAGAAGAATTCGCACGGCCGCGTTTAAATGCGGACCGGACTATATCGATCCTATGTTTCATGAAGCTGTTCTCGGCGTGAAATCCGGAAATCTCGATCTGTTCTTTTCTGATGAAGAGACGCTGCGCTGGCTGGCAGCTTCCGGTTCAGAAGGATGTGAACTGTCGGTGATAGAGGGAGCGATGGGCTATTACGACGGTATCGGCATGACAGAAGAGGCTTCCGCCTGGCATGTGGCCCGCACACTCCGGACTCCCTCGATTCTCGTCGTCGGCGCCGGAGGAACGGCGGCTTCATTGCTGGCTGTACTGGAAGGTTTTCTTCATCATGCAGAGGATAAAGGAGAAAAAAACAGCGGAATACGGGGAGTTATCTTTAACCGTCTTCCGGCAAAGCTGTACGGGCGCCTGGCAGCGCAGGCGGAAAAACTCGGAATCGAGCCTCTCGGATATCTTCCCGCGGACAGACGTTTTGCCCTGGAAAGCCGGCATCTGGGTCTGGTAACGGCACAGGAGATCTCGGATCTGAAGGAAAAAATAAATCTTGTGGCCTCCTGTATGGAGGAGACGGTGGACGTGGACGGAATTATCAGGATCGCGGCAGAGGCACAGGTTATGAAAGCGGAGATTCCCGGACGTTTCCGGAGGCTTCTGAAGTCTGCCCGGACAGGGAAGAGTCCCCGGATCGCAGTGGCGAGAGACAGGGCGTTCTGTTTTCTTTACCGGGATACGCTCGAAATACTGCGAATGTCAGGAGCGGAGATCGTTTTTTTCAGTCCTCTTCATGACCGGAAACTGCCTCATGGGACAGACGGCCTTTTTCTCTGCGGAGGATATCCGGAACTTTATGCTGATCAGCTGGAAAAAAACAGATCTTTGAGAGAAGATGTGCGAAGAGCGGCGGCGGACGGAATGCCTGTTATAGCGGAATGCGGAGGTTTTCTCTATCTTCATGAGAGACTGGAATCTGCCGTATCCGCAGAAACGGACGGCGAAACGGACGGCGACGCAGCCGGAGAAAAAAGTGTTTCCGCAGGACGGATGTATGAGATGGCCGGCGTCCTTTCCGGCGACGGTTTTCGGGGCACAGGGCTGCAGCGGTTCGGCTATGTCACGCTGACGGCGGAATCTGACGGACTGGCCGCCGAAAGAGGCGGGCTGCGCAGAGCACACGAGTTCCACTACTGGAAAAGTACCTCGGAGGGAGCGGATTTTACCGCGGAAAAGGCGGATAAGAGCGGACGGTGGAAGTGCGGCATATCCACGGAGACGATGTATGCCGGCTTTGCCCATCTGTCGTTTTGCGCGGAGCCGGAGACGGCGGAGCGGTTTGTGGAAAAATGCCGGCAGTATCACGAAGAAAAGCGGAAAGAGGAAAAGACGGAAGATGAAAAAAGGAAAATATGAGAATGTGCTGCTGAATCTTCTTCAGAAAAAGCGGACGTTTGACCGGGAGGCGGCCGATGAATGCCGGCAGCGCTGGGACCGGATCGGAAAACCGATCGACGGACTGGGGGATTTTGAAAAAATGACGGCAAAGATCGCCGGTATGACCGGCAGTCCAGATATTTCGCTGAAGCGCCGGGCTGTAGCGGTGATGTGCGGAGACAACGGCGTCGTCCGTGAGGGCGTAACCCAGACGGGCTGGGAAGTGACCGCGCGCGTGGCCGAGAATATCGCGGCGGGAATCTCCTCTGTATGTCTGATGGCCGGGACGGCCGGTGCGGACGTCTTTGCAGCGGATATCGGCATCGCGGAAAAATACAGCCGGGATCTGCAGACGCCGCCGGAACCGTCTGTCCTGTCCTCTGATCTGCCGCCGTCCGGGAAAATTTCAGCGGGCCGGATTGCCGGGAAAAAAGTGGCTTTCGGAACAGGAAATATTTTCATTGAACCCGCCATGACGCGGGAACAGGCGGCGCTCGCCGTCTGCCGCGGAGTGGAGACGGCAGAGGAACTGGCGGAACGGGGGGTGCGGATCATCGCTTCCGCGGAAATGGGTATCGGCAATACGACGACATCCGGCGCTGTGGCGTCCTGCCTTACAGGGCTTTCTCCGGAACAGACCGCGGGCCGCGGAGCAGGCCTTACGGCGGAAGGTGTGCGGCGGAAAGCGGAGGTGATCCGGTGCGCACTGGAGCTTCACCGCCCGAAAAAATCCGATGCGCTCGATGTGCTGTCAAAAGTGGGAGGCTATGATATAGCCGGCATGACAGGCCTGTTTCTCGGAGGAGCGATACGCGGCATTCCCGTCATCGTCGACGGCGTCGTCTCAGCGGCAGCGGCAGTCCTGGCATCCGTTCTCTGTCCGGGATGTGAGGATTTCATGCTCGCTTCCCACGAGGGGCGGGAACCGGCTGCAGGGCCGCTTTTGCTCAGACTGGGTCTGAGGCCGGTCATTCACGCCGATCTGGCGCTGGGAGAGGGAACCGGAGCGGTGATGCTCTTTCCTCTTCTTGACATGGCTCTGAGCGTCTATTCGGAGAATATCACATTTGAAGAGATCAGAATCGACGCCTACCGGCGGATGAGGTAGGACAGGAGAACAATATGATGTTTTTTATCACCGGAGGCAGCGCCTCCGGAAAATCGGAATATGCGGAGCGTCTGGCGGAGCGTCTGGCAGAGTTTCCGAAGGGAGGTCAGGCTTCCTCTGCGGCTTTCGGACCGGACAGGCGGGTTCCTCTCCTGTATCTGGCTACGATGTACTGTGACGGAGAGGAAGCGCGCGCCCGCATCGAACGTCATCAGAGACAGCGAGAGGGACGGGGATTCAGCCTGATGGAAGCGCCGAAACCGGAATATCTGCAGGCAGTGCCGGATTCCGGTGTCATCCTGCTGGACTGCCTGTCTGATTTTACCGCCAATACCCTCTTTTCGGGAGTCTGCGGTGCGGGCGTCCGGCAGATCTGTGAAAAAGCGGAGCCGCGGGACGGGAGAGACAGACGGACTGTCACAGAAGTGACGGAGGGAATTCTCCGTCTGCGGGAAAAGTGTGACCATCTCATCATCGTTTCGGATGCTGTCTTTTCTGACGGTACGATATATGATGAAGAAACAGAGAGGTATATCCGTGTTCTGGGGCATATCTGCACCGCTCTGGCGGAAGCTGCGGAGTATGTGGCGGAAGTCGTATTCGGTCTGCCGGTGGTTCTCAAAGACGCGGGAGGAGGCGCAGGACGATGAATGTTATCAGATCGCTGATTATAACTCTGTCGATGTACACATCGATTCCCGTACCGGCTATTGCCTGGGATGAAAAGAATATGAAATACTGCATGTCTTTTCTGCCGGCGGCCGGGCTGATCACGGGCGGAGCGCAGTGTCTTCTGCTTCTTTTGAGCCGCTTTTCCGGAGTATCGGAAATGCTTTATGCGGCACTTTCCTGTGCACTGACCGTTCTGATCACGGGGGGAATCCATATCGACGGGCTGATCGATACCTCGGATGCGATGGGATCGCACGGAACGAGAGAGAAAAAGCTGCAGATTCTTTCGGATCCTCATGCCGGGGCCTTCGGAATTGCCGGCGTCGTCTTGTATTTTCTCGTCCTGTACGGAACGATGATACAGCTTTACAGCGGAAGCGCGCTGGAAAATATGTACAGTGCCGCTGTCGTCTTTTCCTCGTTTCTGATTTCAAGAGCTCTGACGGCACTCTTTGTCGTCAACATGAATCCGTCAAAAAAGAGCGGCCTGCTGTATACTTTTTCCTCGGCGGCGGCTGTGAAAACGGTCAGCATATCTTCTGCAGCAGTTCTGGCGCTGTGCTTTGCCTTTGCCGGAAAGATGATGGGAGTATCCGTGCTGCTGCCGGCAGCGGCAGCGGCTCTGTGTTCCGGATACTTCAGCAGAATGGTCAGAAAGCAGTTCGGCGGTATATCAGGCGACCTCTGCGGCTGGTTTATCCATATGTCCGAACTCGTTCTTCTGCTCGGATTTGCCGCGGCGGCCGGAATCTGACGGAATGCGGCACGGAAAAGAGAAGGTAAAAAACAGGAGGTGACGATGGTTTTTATCGTGGGCGGAAAAGCTCAGGGAAAACTGGAGTATGCGCTGAATATATATAAAGGAAGGGAACAGAAAAACCCCGCCGTCTGTGACGGAGCGGTCTGTACGCCGGAGGAACTGCGGCAGGCGGAGATCGTGGATCATCTGCATGAATTTATCCGAAGATATCCGGAATCGGAGCTCTGTCTTCGGAAAGACGCCGTCGTCATCTGCGATGAGGTCGGCAGCGGCATCGTTCCGCTGGACAGAGAGGAGCGGATTTTCCGCGACCGGGTGGGAAGAACAGGCTGCCGCATAGCGGCAGAGGCGGACTGTGTGATACGGATCGTATACGGCCTTCCTGTGTATCTGAAAGGAGAGCCGGACTTTCATGAAACGATCACAAAAGCGACGTATAAAAAACACGTATCCCATATCGGGGAAACACAAAACTGCGGTAAGATAAAACCGTAGAAAAAACACAAATCTTTTTCATAACTCTCCTAAAAATAATTGCTTAGAAAAAAAGCCTGCCGTGCAGAGAAATCTGTACGGCAGGTTTTTTTCGGCCGTACGGGGCTTTTATATATCCGGTATCCGGCGGAAAAGATTATCCAAAAGGAAAATTTGCCGCCGGAGACGTCATCGATTATAATGAAAAACGGTAAAAAAACGGAAGGGGAGGAGATATGAGAGTGATTTTCATACGTCACGGCAGGACGGCCGGAAATGAACAGCAGCGTTATGTGGGAAGAACCGATGAGGAGTTGTCCTGTGCCGGAGCGGAGGAGATACGCAAAAACAGCGCGGAGGGCATCTATCCGCCGGCGGATATCGTGTGGACGAGTCCCATGAAGCGGTGTCTTCAGACAGCGGAGCTCATCTATCCGAAAATCCGTGCGCGGCGGGATGAAGAACTGAGAGAGTGTGATTTCGGGCTCTTTGAGTACAGAAATCACGTGGAGATGGCGGACGATCCGTATTATCAGGCGTGGATCGACAGCGGAGGAAAGCTGCCGTTTCCCGGAGGCGAGGACGGAGAGGAATTCCGCAGAAGATCCTGCGGAGCTTTTCTCAGAATCACGGAAGAATGCGGAGAAGAGGAGACGACGGCATTTGTCGTCCACGGAGGGACGATCATGTCGGTTCTGGAAAAATTCGAAGAGCCGTCTTTCGGTTTTTACGGCCGGCAGGTGAAGAACGGATGCGGATTTGTGTGCGAGTTTGACAGAAGAGAAAAGAAGCTGAAGGTGCTCCGAAAAATCGGGTCGGACACAGGAAATGCCGGAGAGAAAAAAGAGGAAAAGTATGATTGAAATCTGGCTCTGTTACTGCATTTTTCCCATGATCGCCGGGTTTGTCCTGGATCTGATTCTGGGAGATCCGCAGAAAATCACACATCCGGTCGTTTTTATGGGAAAGCTGATTTCCGTTCTGGAAAAAAAGCTTCTGACGGGAAGAAAGAAACAGGCGTCGAAGCGCGGACAGTTTGCGGCCGGATGTCTCACCGTGCTGATCGTGGCCGTTTCAGGGACGCTCTTTCCGGCTGCCGCGGCCGCGCTCTGCGCCGCTGTTCATCCGGCTCTCGGAATGGCGGTTTCTTCACTTCTCTGCTGGCAGATGCTGGCCGCGAAAAGCCTGAAGAGGGAGAGTATGAAGGTCTGCGACGCTTTCCGGAGAGGAAACATGGAAGAGGCGAGGCAAGCCGTCTCCATGATCGTGGGACGGGATGTCTCCGTTCTCGATGAAGAAGGTATTGTCAAAGCGGCTGTGGAGACGGTGACGGAAAATACGTCGGACGGAGTCATCGCACCGATGTTTTATATGACTCTGGGAGGCCCGGCAGGCGGCTGGCTCTACAAATCGGTCAACACGATGGATTCCATGATCGGATATCGGAATGAAAAATATGAATTTTTCGGAAAGTGTGCCGCGCGGACGGATGATGTGCTGAATTTTATACCGGCGCGTATCTCAGGGATCCTGATGATCGCTGCAGCCGCCCTGACCGGCATGGATGCGGCGGGAGCTCTGCGCGTTTTTCTGAGAGACCGCAAAAAACATGAAAGCCCGAATTCGGCTCAGACGGAGTCGGCCTGTGCCGGCGCTCTGGGTATCCGCCTGGCGGGGCCGGCCGTATATTCCGGCGTCCGCCGGGAAAAACCGTACTTGGGCGATGCGCTGCGCCGGCCAGAAGCGGAGGATATCTGCAGAGCAAACCGTCTGATGTATGTGACTTCGGTTCTGGGAGTTTTTTCGGCGGCCGCATTCGCGGGCGTCATCGCCGGAACCGTACTTCTCTGAGACGGCGTTTTTCAGTGAAATGATACGCAAATACAAAGGAAAGGGAGACATTCTGTGAAAAAGGAAGAGGTACAAAAACGTGCTCGTCACGGAGGAGAAGAACGAAGCGGCAGAGTAAGGCATGATTTTTCCGTTAATCTCAATCCGCTCGGCATACCGGATGCCGCAAAGAGGGCGCTTCAGAGCGGATGGGATATCTGTGAGCGGTATCCCGACGACACCTGTTCCGGCCTGAGAAAGGCGCTCGGTGCACGCTTCGGTTTCGGGCCGGAGCGTGTCGTGTGCGGCAACGGAGCATCCGATCTGATTTACCGTCTGTGTCTGTCATCCGGCTTCCGGCGTGTCATGCTGCCGGTGCCGGCTTTTTCCGAATACATGAGAGCGCTGCGGGCTTCGGGCTGCGGAATCCGAATGCTGCCGACGCGGGAAGAATCGGGATATGTATTTGACGAGAGCATGCTGGACGAAATCGACGAAAAGGATGACGCGCTTTTTCTCTGTAATCCGTCGAATCCCGCAGGAGGTCTGATATCGGGGCATCTGATGCGGAAAATCGTAAAATGCTGTGAAGAAAAGGGTGTGCTGCTCGTCGTGGACGAGTGTTTTCTCGATTTTGTGCCGGCGGGCGGGAGGCATTCTGCGGCGCGCTATGCCGCTGCGGGAAAAAATGTCGTCGTTCTCAAAGCGTTTACGAAGATCTTTGCCATGGCGGGTCTGCGTCTGGGATTTGCCCTTTTCGGCAGCGGGCAGGCAGCGGACAGAGTTTTCTGTTTCGGTCCGCCGTGGCAGGTTTCCGGTCCGGCACAGGCGGCAGGTCTGGCCGTTCTGAATTCACCGGAGGAGAGCCGTGCCTATCTGAAAGAGACGGTTCGCCTCATCGCCCGGGAAAGAGAAAGGATGGAGCGTGAGCTGAAAAATATGGGGCTGATTCCAGTTCCCGGCCGCGCGAACTACATTCTGTTCCGGGCGTCGCCGGATCTGGGCCGGCGTCTTGCAGAGCGGGGATTTGCTCTGCGCGTCTGTTCGGATTACGAAGGACTCTGTCCGCAGGAGAGAAGTCCTTTTCAGGATAACAGTATTCTTACGGAAAAAACGGGACATAAAAGGGAGGGCGGCGGATGCGCGACAGAAAATGTCTCTCCGTCTGTCTATTACCGCGCCGCCGTAAAGAATCCGCAGGAAAACGGAATGCTTCTGCGGGAAATCGGGAGGTGTATCTGATGGCGGCATGTATCATGATTCAGGGCACGATGTCAAATGCCGGAAAGAGTCTTATAGCGGCGGGGCTCTGCCGTGTCTTTGCGCAGGACGGGTACCGGGTGGCGCCGTTCAAATCGCAGAATATGGCGCTCAATTCCTATGTGACGGAGGAAGGACTGGAGATGGGGCGTGCTCAGGCCGTACAGGCGGAAGCATGCGGCATCGTTCCTTCGGTGAAAATGAATCCCGTATTGCTGAAGCCCACGACTGATATGGGTTCTCAGGTGATTGTCAACGGCAGAGTGCGCGCGAATATGAAAGCGGCGGATTACTTCCGGCATAAAAAAGAGCTGATTCCGGAAATCATGGCGGCTTACCGGAGCCTGGAGGAGGAATATGAGATCATCGTTCTGGAGGGCGCAGGCAGCCCGGCGGAGATCAATCTGAAAGAGGACGATATCGTCAATATGGGGATGGCGGAGCTTGCCGGCGCTCCGGTGCTTCTTGTCGGAGATATCGACCGGGGAGGTGTTTTCGCACAGCTGGCCGGAACGGTCATGCTGCTTGAGAAAAAGGAACAGGAGCGCATCTGCGGGATGATTATAAATAAATTCCGCGGCGATCTGTCGATTCTGCAGCCGGGACTGCGTATGATAGAGGAGATATGCGGAAAACCGGTGATCGGAGTCGTTCCCTATGAAAAGCTTGATATCGACGAGGAGGACAGTCTCGCGGAACGGCTCGTCTCAGGAGGCGGGGCCGGAGAGGAGACCGCCCGCCCGGACCGGGAATATATCGACATCGCCGTCATACGTTTTCCGAGAATCTCCAACTTTACAGATATCAGCGCACTGGAATCGACAGAAGGTGTCCGCGTGCATTATGCGGACAGGCCGTCACAGCTCCGGGAAGCCGACATTATCATATTGCCCGGGACAAAGAGCACGGCGGCCGATCTCGCGTGGCTCCGGAAAACAGGGATGGCGGCGGAGATCGTGAGACAGGCGCGGGCAAGTGTTCTGATTTTCGGCATCTGCGGCGGCTATCAGATGCTGGGCAGTGAAATTTCGGACCCGCACGGCGTAGAGTCGGAAAGCTTTTCTGAAGAGCTTCCGGCGCCGCTGGGACTCCTTCCTGTCACGACCTGTTTTCAGGAGCAGAAGGTTCTGGGGCAGACAGAAGGAATCGTCGGAAAGCTCGAAGAACCTTTCGGCGGACTTTCCGGCATTGCGGTAACGGGATATGAGATTCATATGGGAAGATCCCGTATCGAATGCGGCAGACAGGAGGAATGCCGTCCGCTTCTGACAATATCCGGCGAAGGAAACCGGAAAAAGGAAAAAGACAGAATCGGCGCGGGAAAGGAGCCTTTTGAAGACGGATGCGTCTGCGGAAATGTGATCGGTACATATTTTCACGGCATTTTCGATAACCGGGAATTCACCGGGGCGCTGCTCGCCGCCGCCGCGCGGAAAAAGGGGCTTGATCCGCGGAGTTTCCGTCTTCCCGACAGAAAAGCATACCGGCAGCAGCAGTACGACCGTCTGGCAGGACTGATACGCGGCAGTCTGGATATGGAGGAGATCTACCGCATCATGGGAATACAGAGGCGTTAAGGAAAAAATAAGAAGCTGAAAAGAGATATCTGTCGATCTTTGCCGCTGATTTTTGTTATAATAAAAGATAAGAGATCTCCTTCGGCGGAGGTATGGCTTTTTGGGGAAAGCCGGACCGGAGACAAAAATGCGCCGCAGGAGACAGAATTCGGGAAAAGAGAAAGAGGGATCAGTCGAAATAAAAGGGGGTAATTACATTATGAAAAAGACGAATCAGATCCGTTTTTATGAGAGAGACAGGATGAAAGTACAGCGTCCTGTGCTGATGTGGACGCTGTTTGTGATCTATCTGGCAGTGATGACGTGGATCGTACTGTTTAAATTTGCGGTGTCCGCCGACCAGCTGCCGTATATCAGAAGCCTGAATCTCGTGCCGTTTCAGGAATCTCTGATCGTAAATGACAGACTGGAAGTATCGGAGATTATCATGAACGGCATTGTCTTTGTGCCGTTCGGAATCTATCTTTCCCTGCTGCTGCCGAAGAGTGCTTTCTGGAAGCGTTTTCTCGCTTTTGCGGGAGTGAGTCTCGTCTATGAGGTCTGTCAGTATATTTTTTCAATCGGAGCGTCCGATATCACCGATCTGATCATGAACTGCGCCGGCGGATGCATCGGCGTCTTCCTGTTTTTTCTGCTGCGGGCGGCTTTCGGCAGCCGCACAAAGGCAGAGACGGCTGTCAGTATTGTGATGGGAATCGGAACGGTGATCATGCTCGTTCTGATCGGGCTGACACTCGTCTATAATCTGTAAAGAACGCGGACAACAGCGGAAAGATGTGAAGAGATCCGGCTCAAATCCGGAAAAACGCGGGGGGACGATTCTGTCTTCCCGTTTTTTTTATCAGCCGCATACGGGAAACCGGCTGTTCACCATATCTTTGCGGGCACGGTTTACCGGGCTTTCGTGCAAGAGGTGAGCCTCTGATTCCCGCTGCGTCTGCG
>CALXIZ010000066.1 GCA_944388495.1 uncultured Clostridia bacterium
TCAGCTGTGTACCGTAATCAATACCATCTACGCCGTCGGCGCCTTCGCCATCCTGTGCATGATGGCGGCCGGGAGATTCTGAGGGCTGCCGGCCGTTATTCGCTGTTCCCGGCGGATCTGAACGGCAGAGGAAATTTGCATAAAAAGGCGGCCGGATAACATCATCCTGCTATCCGGCCGCCTCGGGCAGAAATACCGTCCCAGATCCGATATTTCTTCGCGATCCAACGCCTCCCGGCCGCGTTCCCACGATGATCAGAAGCTTCAGACGACCGTCGTTCTGAAATGTTATGTTTGCATATTCCTGTTTTTTCGACATATTCTTTCCTTTCTGCTGCCCGTACTGCGATGAAAATCATAACAAAGTCCATTTATCTATCGCAAAAATAACTGCCTCCGTTATTATCGGAGACAGAATATAAAGAATCCCGGCCCTGCAGCACGGATTGTCCCCACTGCAAAACCGGGAATTTTTCTGAAATCTTTTCTTTTTTTAACAGGATTCCTGACCTGATTTTTTCGATATTTTTATCTTTGCTCAGGAAAAAACTTGCTCTTTTCCCCTCTACGCATTCCTCCGCGCTGACAGTTCTCTTACCTCCTCCAATGTCAACCCGGAATACTTTGCTATTTTTTCCTCTTTCAATTCCTTTTCTTCTATCATCCTGCGCGCGATTTCCCTGGAATTTTTCTCAATCGCTTTCTTTTCTGCTTCTCTCGCCACTTCTTCCATCCAATCGTCAAATAAACTTCCCATAAAACTTTTCCCCTCCTCGCTTTCCTTCAGGTACTTCACCCTTTCTGCCAGAACCGGATAATACATGTCTTCCGCACGGGTGCAACGGAAATCATGCATCAGTCTGCCGACGGGATCATCGCCTTCATATGCTCCGTTTACGTAAAACAGATACGATCCGTCTTCCATTTCTTCTGTGCCGTCACACCGTTTAAAGCAATACAAGGGCAGACCCCGTTTTCCGATATCTTTCTCCATGATGAAAATCGTATAAGAGTCCGGCAGATCCGCATAATCCTGTCCTCTCGCCAACAGGCGGGTATCCGTCATGCTGCTGTAATACCGCAGCCGCCGCGGTATGGACTTTTCTATTTTTCTTTGCGCCTCCAGATCGAACTGACGCCCTGCGGAATCCCTTGCCACAATATCCATCCTTACCGAATGGCCGTAAAGATTTCTCCGTTCTTTCTGCGTCTCCACGTATGTAACAGTAAGATCCTGCTCTTCCAGCAAAATCTGCAGTACCAGCTCCACTGCCGGAATATTTTCGTCAAAGACGAGAACCAGAAGAACATCATCCAGCAGTCTGAGGTTTTCTAAAATATGTTTTTTATCTATCATATTTACATTTTATTCCATATATAATCTCAGTGCAAGCATTTTCTGTAAAATATTGTAATTTTTTTAAACCTCAGCACCGGACACTGCATCTGCCCTATTTCGTCTTTCTGATTTCAGAATATCACGAAAAATAAGAAGTGTCATTGGACTGGCAGTCGAAAATGTGCTTTCCGTCCCTGACGCCGGCTTCCGTAATGACGAGCTGCCTCAGCTCTTCACCTATGTTCGGAATCGAAGATCTCTGTTACAGCACCGCCAGGCTGCAGAACTGTTACGTGACTCTTTCCCTTTAAGACATCGATACCTACTGCATGATATACATTCTGAAGAATCCTCCTCTCATCTTCAAAAATTCTTAAAGATTTTGCCGGTGGCATTTTAAATTTCATTGCTCTACAATAAACATGCAAAGGGGAGGTTTTACGATGCATATGCAAAAGAATAATATCCTGATCTGCGACGACGATAAAGATATCGTCGAAGCGCTCAAAATATACCTTTCAGCCGAAGGCTATCATATCTATACGGCTTTTAACGGTGAGGAGGCGCTGAAAATCGTCCGTGAAGAGGACATTCATCTGGCTCTCATGGACATCATGATGCCGCTTCTCGACGGAATACAGGCTACGGTAAAGCTGAGGGAAATCAGCAATATTCCCGTCATCCTGCTCACCGCGAAAAGTGAGGATGCCGACAAAATACTCGGCCTCACCATAGGAGCCGACGACTACGTCACCAAACCTTTCAATCCGGTGGAAGTCGTAGCCCGGGTCAAATCCCAGCTGCGACGCTACACGATGCTCGGCTGTCAGCCGAAGCCGCCGGAAAGCAGCTCTGTCATCACCATCGGAGGCATCACGCTCGACGATACGAAAAAGAGTGTGACGGTGGACGGCTCTGACGTCAGCCTTACACCGATCGAATACAATATTCTGAAATTTCTCATGGAAAACGCCGGCTGCGTCTTTTCGACCTCGAAGATCTACGAAGCCGTATGGAAAGGGGCTTCCTTCGGCTCTGAGTCTACCGTCGCGGTGCACATACGGCACCTGCGCGAAAAAATCGAGATCAACGCCGCCGATCCCCGGTATCTCAAGGTCGTGTGGGGGCACGGCTATAAATTCGAAAAATAGAGATCGGGAAAAATTCAAAAGGGGAGTGCCGGGAAAAACGATAAATTTTACTCAGGCGACAGATTTTATTCCTATGTAATCCGGGAGGGGGAAAACTGATTATGAAACGACTGCTATCAAAGACGCCGGTCAAAGTGACCGCATTTATTCTCTGTCTTGTTCTCGCTGTCACCGCGGTCTGCTCTGTGATTCTGGCCGTCGCCGTGTTCAGCTATGCGGAAAGCTCGTCCGGCCATGAGTCTGATACACTCAGCGCGGTAAAAAATCCGCTGATAAACGAAATGGTCTACGACGGCATATGGGACAGTGCTGTTTTTTTCCACGATCTGCTCACATCGGAACTCGATATCGAGCCGGAATCTGCTGTTCCGGTGGAAACAGCGGACACGTCTGATACGGCGGATACGTCCGGCACCGATGCCGCAGCGTCAGAAGATTCCTCCGCATCCGGTGAAGATCAGGGGCTTACCTATACATCCGATTATGGCATGTACTACACCTACAGCCATTCCACCGATCCGCAGGATTTTACGGCGGAAAATTCGAATTTCTACGCGCAGCTGATCGACCGCAACGGTCTCGTCGTCGCCAGCACGGATTCCGGTGTCACGGATTTTTCCTCCTACATCCCCGTCTCCTACATGGACTGGGACAGCTGGTACTCCGATGATATCGCCGACCGCTATGCGCAGGGAAAGAGTTTCACAGCATCCGCTTTTGACAATACCTACCGGGATACGATCCTGTATTCTTTTCCGGGTACCGGCGATAATCCGAAATACCGTATCGTCCTTTGCGTCAACACGCAGTTTACCGCTGATGACGAACTGCAGACGGCGGATCATGTCTGGAATACGGTCTATAACTTCAGAAATCTGTATGTTCCGCTGGCTGTCATCTCCTGTATCCTGCTTGTCGTCCTCTTCTGCATGTTGATGATCGCGTCCGGCCGCAGACCTGACAAAGACGGCACCGTCATCGCACTGAGAAAAATAGACCGGATTCCGTTCGATCTTCTGACAGTCATCTGGCTGATTCTCACCGCTGTACTTTTCGCGGCCGCTATGGAGATCAGCAATGTGGCCGTCTTCTCCTCCTTCTTCTGGAGACATCTGATGCTGTTCCTCACTCTCTTCTGCGGCACGATCGCTGCGGTAACCGCGCTGATTCTCGCATGGGCCATGACGATTGCCGCCCGGATCAAAGCACATACGCTGC
>CALXIZ010000067.1 GCA_944388495.1 uncultured Clostridia bacterium
AAAGCGTGATCCAAAAACTGACCCAGGCACGGCTTGAAAAAGGATTGTCGCAAGCGCAGCTTGCACGGCTGATTGGTACACAGCGGTCTAATATCTGCCGTATAGAAAGCGGTGCTCAGAATCTCTCCCTTGATATGATGATAAGGATTGCCCAAGCACTGGGTAAAGATTTGAATATCCTATTGGAAGAAAGGAGCCAGACGATGGCGGATAACCTATACAGCTTACGCCTGTATGACGATGACCTGATTACCTTTTCCCTCGAGGAACAGGGCTTGGAGGGATTACAGGCGAACATTTTATATGCGGATACGGAAAACAACCATTTGTTTCCTCTCGACCTGGAGCTTACAAACGAGGGAATTGTGAAGTGGCTGGAAAGACGAGTCATTCCGAAAAACCGCCAGTTTGTCGATGAGATTCTGAAAACGCTGGGGCTCAGTGTGAACAACACAAAAGGGATCATCGATGTATGTATGGGGCTGTCGCTGAATGACAGTTATTGGGTAGTTCCCGCTGGTTTTGAAGGCAAGTTTGCTGATTATAACCTTTACGAAAACCGCTTTTCGGAGGCGCTGTCGCTGGTTGCATATACAGGTATCGGCGGAAGCCATGAGGCTTTTTCAACCTCCCCCGAACTGACGACAAACGGTATGCTGAGAAAGGCCTGGCGGCTGATTGAGGGCGACGGTATTTATCTGTATAAAGGCGGAACGGAGGGCGCGGCAAACACCGGAAACGAGCCGTACAGCGAATATTACGCCTGCCAGATTGCGCAGACGATGGGCCTGTCCTGCGTTGAATATGATCTGGAAAACTGGAAAGGTATCCTTGCTTCCAAGTGCCGGCTCTTTACAGACATCAATATCTCTTTTGTGCCAATCAGCCGCATTCTGAAAAAAACTACTCTGAAAAGCTGTCTGGACTACTACAAAACTCTTGGCGATGATTTCTATGAGCAGCTTTGCAGTATGCTTGTCTTTGACGCGCTCATTTACAACGAGGACAGGCATTTCGGGAACTTCGGCTTGCTTCGGGATAACCATACCGGAGATATTCTCAGTCCCGCCCCCATTTTTGACAATGGCCTGTCGCTGTTCAATTACGCTATGCCGGATGATCTCAAACATTTAAGCGAGTATGCAAAAACACGTTCCAACCCCTACCGGATTTCCTATGAAGAGATCTGCAAGGAGGTGATGGGGGCAAAGCAAAAAGCTCAGCTTCGCAGAATGGTGGGCTTCCGATTCCGCCGCCATCCGTTGCTCAACCTCCCCGAAGAAAGGCTTGCGGCGATTGAAAAACAGCTTGGAGAGCGCACAAGGAAACTGCTCTCCATTCCCTCCCGCACAAACACGAGGCGCAGGGATAAGCCCCTCGAACGATAAGCCTACCGGCGGTATGTGGTAAATGCATACCGCCTTTTCTTTTACATAGCCGCCTGATTTTTCACAGAAAATCAGGCGGCTATATTTTGTGCGCCCGGCGGCGCACGTTTCTAACAGGTGAAAGTCCTGAATCCGCCCGGTAGTGGGAAGGATATAGCCGAAGGCAAGGGTGTCCATCGTGAGGTGGAATCTGAAGGAAGCCGGATGTGGGGAACCTACTAACCCACGGGCAAACCTCCGGTCTGACGAACAGAAATCGCATAAAAGGCCTGGCATGAGGGTAAGGCTGCAAAGCAAGTTGAAGCCCGATAACTATACGGGATCATGTGAGGTAAATGCGGCAGATAGATGGAGGGAAAGAAACGTGTGGTACCCGGGGAGATCTGTGTGAGACGCCCCGAGAGGAGTAACCGCTATCATGAGATAGCGCTGAACACGCAGAAGTCAGCAGAAGCCATAGTAGCTGGAAATCTTTTTTTTTCAGTGAAGGGCAGAATCAATAGGAGTTCTCAGTACAACCGGGAAAGGAGGAATGAGGAAATTGAGTACAGAAAACAAAGAAAGCTGCTCACAAAGAGATAGCGCGGAACGCAAAGGATATGTGAGAGCGCACCGCTCATTCAACCGGATATGGAAGGAACGGGACAGTGCAGAGCCGGACCTTTTGGGAAGGATACTGAACAGAGATAATTTGAACGGAGCCTACCGAAGAGTGAAGGCAAACAAGGGAGCGCCGGGAATCGACGGGATGACCGTGGAGGCGGCACTGCCCTGGCTGAAGGAACATAAAAAGAAACTGCTGGAGAGAATCCGAAAGGGAAAATATACTCCCTCTCCGGTCAGAAGAGTGGAAATTCCAAAGCCGGACGGAGGAGTGCGAAAGCTTGGCATTCCTACCGTCATCGATCGCATCATACAACAGGCAATGGCACAGCAGCTGATTCCCATCTACGAGCCGTTATTCTCGGAAGACAGTTTTGGCTATCGTCCGGGGAAAAGTGCCAAAGGCGCAGTCCGAAAGGTAAAAGAATATATCGAACAGGGATATACAAGGGCGGTGGTTCTTGACCTGTCGAAATACTTCGACACGCTGAATCACACGATTCTGCTGAACCTGTTGAGACAACAGATAAAAGATGAAAGAGTGGTCCAGATGATCAAGCGTTACCTGAAGAGCGGCGTGATGGAAAACGGAGTTGTGATGGAAACAGAGGAGGGCTCCCCGCAAGGGGGAAATCTGTCCCCGCTTTTAGCGAACATCTACCTGAATGAATTCGACTGGGAGTTTCGGAAAAGAGGCGTACCATGTGTACGGTATGCTGACGATATTGTCCTGCTGGCGAAGAGCGGGCGGGCAGCGGAAAGACTGTTAGAAAGCAGTACAAAATATCTGGAAGAGAAGATGAAACTCGAAGTGAATCGGGAAAAGAGCCGGACGGTCAGCGTGTTTGCTATTCGAAATTTTAAATTCCTTGGCTTTTGTTTCGGGAAGAACGGAACAGGAGTCTATATCCGGGTTCATGCGAAAGCGTGGAAGAAAGTCAGGGAAAAACTGCGGAAGCTTACTTCCCGGAGCAGATGCGGGAGCATAGTCAGAACCATGGAGAAGATCAGGGTCTACATGAGAGGCTGGCTGAATTATTACGGGATAGCAGACATGAAGAAGCGTATAGAGGCCCTGAACGGATGGCTGTATCGAAGAATACGGATGTGTATCTGGAAACAGTGGAAACTGCCGCGTACGAGGAAGAGGAAACTGTTAAGACTCGGTCTGCCGGAATGGGTCGCCTGTGAAGGAGCCCACAGTCGGAAAGCCTACTGGAGAATGGCAGGGAGTGGAGTAGTACAAAGAGCCCTGACCAAAGAAAGACTGATAAGCTGGGGATTCTATGATTTAACCACAGCCTATCAGTCACTGCACGTCAACTATTGAAACCGCCGTGTACCGAACGGTACGCACGGTGGTGTGAGAGGACGGGAGTTAATCACTCCCTCCTACTCGATTCTATTCCTATTGATACGCTTCGAGGCGTTTTCTATATGTATTCTGACTTCCCAAATGCTTATTTCAAAAAATTGTTTCGGTGCTCCTGCGGTCGGAGCCTGTGCCCCTGTATAATCAGGGAATCAGCCTTTAAACCTGCGGTTTATTTCTTAAACTGAATATTCCGGGCTAACCGTTTGCCGGCAGCACCTTTTTCTATCTATATTTAAGTTACCACGATCTGAGAAATTGATCAAGGAAATTTCGCAGGAAGCCGAAAAGGCTTCTTTTTTCGTGCGGAAAATCAGGAGGTAAAAACATGTCAGTAAAAACGTACAACTTGGCCGGAGACGGCAATAAACAGCTGACGGAAAATTTTAAGGTTCGTGAATTCGCCTGCCACGATGGCAGTGACAAGATCCTGATCGACGATAATCTTCCGAAGCTGCTGCAGGCATCCCGGCACGTCCAGAGGAAAGCGGCGGACATCGTCGTACAGGACATTCCGCACATTTTCCCGTAATAAAACTCAAATGAAAAAGCCGCCTGAACGCTGAAAAATACAACGCTCAGACGGCTTCTTGCTGTCTGGTCGAGGTGACAGGATTTGAACCTGCGGCCTTTGCGTCCCGAACGCAACGCTCTACCAAGCTGAGCCACACCTCGTCATGTTTTATATCTGAAAAACAACAATATTTATTATAATACAGAATCGGGAAAAATCAATAGAAATTTTCAGATTTTCTCTGAATCTGTGGCTTGAAGAAAGAAAAAGAAAATATATTCGGATTATAAGAAATCTAACGAAAAAAATTATGGTTCAAGATGCTCTTGAAGAAAAATAATAAATTGACAGCCTCTTTTTCTTGTTGGATAATATACATAATTTGAAAATGTATGCAATGTTGATATGTGAATTTTATCGAAGGACGCATATACTTTTCGGATCCGGCCGGCTTTTCACGATGGACAGGAAAGCGCGGCATCTGCAATCTAAAGCAATATTTTGAGAGGAGAGAGAATGTATGGAAACTTTTTCAAATCTTATCTCGCAGATTGACGCGGTCGTCTGGGGTGTTCCGATGATTGTCATTCTGTTCGGTACGCATCTGTTCATGACTTTCCGGACAGGTGTCATTCAGAGATATCTCGGAAAAGGCATCCGCCTTTCCGTGACGAAGGATGCGGACGGAGAAGGCGAGATTTCCCAGTTCGGAGCTCTGACAACGGCTCTGGCCGCCACGATCGGTACCGGAAATATCATCGGCGTCGCCACTGCGGTGACTTCCGGAGGACCGGGAGCTGTCCTGTGGATGTGGCTGATCGGTGTATTCGGAATGGCGACGAAATATTCGGAAACACTGATGTCCGTCAAATTCCGTGTTCAGTCGAAGGACGGCAGAATGCTGGGCGGAGCGATGTATGCTCTGGAAAGAGGTCTGGGGCAGAAGTGGCTGGCTGTTCTCTTTGCCATTTTCGCGGCTTTAGCGGCTTTCGGAATCGGCTGTATGACGCAGTCGAATTCGATCGCTGATGCCTGCAATTCCAATTTCGGCATTCCGCGCTGGGTGGTAGGACTCGTCATCGCGGCGATTACGGCGGTCGTCATCATCGGCGGCGTCCAGTCTATTACAAAAGTATGTGAGAAGCTCGTTCCTTTTATGGCCGTTCTTTACATAGTAGGATGTATTGCGATCCTGATTATGAACTACCGCTATATCGTACCTGCAGTCGTTCTGATCATCAAATCGGCATTTTCCGTACAGGCCGGATTCGGCGGCGCGGCGGGCTTTGCCGTATCGGAGGCGATCCGGTTCGGATGCGCCAGAGGACTTTTCTCCAACGAATCGGGTCTCGGTTCCGCACCTCTGGTAGCGGCGGCGGCGAAGACGAAAAATCCGGTGAGACAGTCTCTCATCTCGATGACGGGAACATTCTGGGATACCGTCGTCATCTGTCTCATGACGGGGCTGACTCTCGTAAGTTCCGTTCTCGCTCATCCGGAGCTCGGAGGAAATATGGGAGATGATACGGTACTGACCTTCGCTGTCTTCGATCAGATCCCTTATGTCGGAAGAATCTTCATTACCATTTCACTGTCTCTGTTCGCATTTACCACGATTCTCGGATGGTCCTACTACGGTGAGCGCGCGGCGGAGTATCTCATCGGGCCGAAGGTCATGAAGATCTATAAGCTGATCTTTATCGTTCTCGCTTTCCTGGGCACTGTGGCATCGCTGCAGCTCGTATGGAATATCGCGGATATCCTCAACGGTCTGATGGTTATTCCGAACGTGATCGGTGTCCTCGGTCTCAGCGGAGTCATCATCGCGGAAGGCAGGAAATATCTGCATGATCTCGACGGTATCAGCAATGATCCGATTCCGGTGGTCAAGACGAAGTGGGACAGAAAAAAATAAAACATCATCCGCCGGAAAGTGTCGGACGTCAGTTATGGCTACTGTTATGATAAAGAAATAAAAATACGGGCAGCAGAGCCCGCTGTAAAGAAAATTCTGTGAAAAAAAGAGAGGGAGTCTGGTTTTCAAAATCAGATTCCCTCTTTTCGGATATCCGGATCTTTCTTCTACGGCTCCTCCCCTTTTTCCCGGCTGTGCCGGAGATTTTCCGCCTTTCGGCAGAGGGAGAGTGTCAGAAGGACTGAGGCATCAGCTTTTGTCCTGCCTGTGTGAGTGTACAGAGAGCCGCCTGTCCGGAAGACTCAGGAGTGTCAGCGCCGTGATCGTAAGAACGAGACCGAGAACCGAAAGCGCGGTAGGAATCTCGTCATAAAAAAACAGACCGAAAACCATCGCCGCCACCGGTTCTCCGGAAGCCAGAATGGACGCCTTTCCGGCTTCGATATGGCTGAGAGAAACCGTATAGAGAATATACGGCATGACATATGCGCACAGAGAGTGAAGCAGCAGAAAGCCGGTATTCTTCACAGGAGAGAGTCCGACAAAATCTCCGACGACAGGCCAGTCGGTAAGAGGTATCAGTACGATCGTAATCAGCAGGAGACAGTAAAATGTCACCGTCAGAGGATGATATCCGTGCTCCATCGACAGCTTTGAGAAGATACTGTAAAATGCGTAAAAAAATGCTGAGGCGATACCGATTGCGATGCCGGCGGCGCTCCATGTCAGTGACGAGGAAGCTTCAAAAATGCCGCTGACAAAAGCGCATCCGAGAATGGCAAGCAGCATACATCCCACTTTTTTTCCCGTTATCTTTTCTCTGAAGAGAACCGCGGCGAGCAGCAGAACGAAGATAGGAGCCAGACTCAGCAGGACGGCCGCCAGTGACAGAGTGAGCCGGTTGATCGCTTCATTGTAGCACAGGTTCAGACCTAAGGTTCCGAGGATGCCGCCTCCTGCGAAGAGCCAGATATCCTTCAGCCGGATTCTGAGAAGAGAGCGGTCGAAAAAAAGGATAACAAAAAAAAGAATGACGACAGCGATCGCCATGCGGCAGGTCAGTATCGTGGCACTGTTCATACCGGCATCTGTCAGTGTTCTGACGAAAATTCCCGAAGAACCCCAGAAAATTCCCGATATGACAGGGAGAATAAAAAAGAGTTGTTTCATCTGTTTTGTTTGCGGCAGAAAGATTTCCGCATCTTAAGCCGGTGGAAATCTGCCGACCTCCTTCCATGTCTTTGATTTCTCCTGTGATTTTATCACATCCGGAACCGGAGCGGAAGAAACAGCGTTCGGAAAAAGCCGGCGGAACAGAGGAAAAAGGGAAAAAAGAAGGATCGCGGATCTTTACACAGAAAGAAGGAGTACGTATAATTTTTTCAGAAGTAAACGGTGGGTCTGCGTTTTCACGGCTTCTGCCGGAAAGAGACAAAGGTTCGCCGAAAAAAGGCTGTCCTGATAATCACGAGGAAAAAGAAGGCAGATCCGACGCTGCCGGAAAGAAGACGGGGGATGCTGTATGGAAAAATATGATATTGTTGTCGTGGGAGCGGGAGCAGGCGGAGTGTTCCTGACGTACGAGCTGTGCCGGAGGGGCTGTGCGGCGAAGGTGCTCGTTCTGGAAAAGGGAACTCCTCTTGAAAAGCGAGTCTGTCCGATAAAGGAAGGAAAGACGGAAAAGTGCATCGAGTGCAGCCCCTGCAGGATCATGCACGGATATGGAGGCGCGGGAACGCTTTCCGACGGGAAATATAATATTACCACGCGTTTCGGAGGAGATCTGCATAAGTATGTAGGGGAAGAAAAAGCGATGGAGCTGATGGAATATGTGGACGAGGTTCTGACGGGATTCGGAGGCGCTGAAGCGAAGCTGTATTCGACCGGAAGCTCCGATCTGAAGACGATGGCTCTGCGCCATAATCTCCATCTGCTGGACGCGAAGGTACGTCATCTCGGCACCGACAGAAACAGAAAAATACTGGAAAAACTCTACGAATATTCCAGGGAAAAGATCGAAACGAGATTTTATACTTCTGTGGAGGAGATCGAAAAAACACAGGATGGCTTTGTCGTGACGACAGACAGAGGTGAAAAGATCATATGCAGAGATCTCGTGCTCGCTTCCGGAAGATCAGGCTCGCGCTGGATGTCTGCCATCTGCGACAGACTGGGGATCGAAACGATGAGCAACCGGGTGGATATCGGTGTCCGTGTCGAACTGCCGGCGGAGATTTTCAGGCATATCACGGATGAGGTATATGAGAGCAAGCTGGTCTACAAGACAGAGCAGTATAACGATGTCGTGCGGACATTCTGCATGAATCCGTACGGTGAGGTGGTTACGGAAAACACGAACGGGATTATCACGGTAAACGGCCACAGCTACGCGGATGAAGAGCTGCATACGGAAAATACGAATTTTGCACTGCTGGTGACGAATCAGTTTACAGAACCGTTTAATGACAGCAATGAGTACGGTGAATCTATCGCCCGGCTGAGCAATCTTCTGGGAGGGGGCGTTCTTCTGCAGCGGTTCGGCGATCTGGTGAAAGGCCGGAGAAGTTCAGAGCGCCGGATGGAAAAATGCTATACCAGGCCGACGCTGAAAGCGACGCCGGGAGATCTCAGTCTGGTCATTCCGAAGCGTCAGCTGGACGATATCATCGAAATGATTTATGCACTCGATAAAATCGCGCCGGGTACAGCAAATGAGGATACGCTTCTTTACGGTGTGGAAGTGAAGTTCTATAATTCGAGGGTGAAGGTCGACAGGAATATGGAAACTGATGTGAAAGGTATTTATGCCATGGGCGACGGCTCCGGCGTCACTCACTCACTCTCCCAGGCATCTGCATGCGGCGTGCTGGTGGCGAGAGTGCTGACGGAAAAATACGGGACAGAATAAAAGCATCTTTTTTTCCGGGAAGCGGTCAGACCGGATGAAAAACGGAACCTGCAGAGGCGGAATAACAGATCGAAGGAAAAGAATATCCCGGGCCGAAGCAGCCCGGGATATTCTTTTCTCTTTTTTCCGCCGCTTTCCGATGAGGAAGAGCCGTTTACAGAGAAGCTTTATTTTCTGGCACATTCTGCGTCTTTGCCCTGAAGAATATCGAGTCCGTGACGCAGCGACGGCAGAATAGGAGCCAGAACCTCTTCGATCGCCTTCGGACTTCCCGGCAGGTTGATGATGAGGGAATCCTTCCGTATGCCCGCTTCAGCCCGGGAAAGCATAGCTCTCATCGTGACAGCGAGACTGATGCTGCGCATCGCTTCCGGAATTCCCGGAGTGCGGCGCTCGATGACGGAGAGTGTCGCTTCCGGTGTGACATCGCGCTTGGAAAAACCGGTTCCTCCCGTAGTTACGACGAGGTCTATGCCCAGACGGTCTGTCATATCTTTTATGGCATCAGCGATCTGATCCTTTTCATCGGGGATCACGCGGTAATCCGCTACCTCGAAATCCTCGGAAAATCTGCGTACGATCGTTTCGATGGCGGGACCTCCCTTATCTTCGCGAAGTCCCTGAGAGCCCTTATCACTGGCTGTAATGATACCGACTTTATACATATTCCGTCTCCTTTTCTGATGCAGTATACCTGCCTGTACTGATACGCTTTTTCTGACAGATCCGCAAAAATCCGGCCGCTGCCGTTCGCCGGACCGTTCCCGGGGCGTCCGGACTGAATGACTGTCCGGCAGCTTCGTTTTTTTCGGCTGTCTGTATTCCGGAAATATCCGCGACGCCATCATTATATCACGTATATCGCAGACAGAAATCACGGATGAAAAAAAGTCTTCACGGTATCCTGTGCGGTATCGCATCAGAAATGTAATTATTTTACAGATTATACTTGACATAAAATGGAAATGTAATATAATGGAAATACGGAAGGGGACATAAGATCTTCATCCGTAATAAACAGGAAAGGAGAGAAGGAATATGGCGGAAAGAGCGAGACGGGATGATGATTTCCGGTTTGAAATCGTAAAACATTTCGGAATTTTATCTTCGTCTCCGCGGGGCTGGAGCAAGGAACTCAACATCGTAAGCTGGAACGGAAGCAATCCGAAGTACGATGTACGGGAATGGGATCCTGAACACCGGCAGATGACGCGCGGCATTACCATGACGCGCGAAGAACTGGAAAAGCTGGCTGAGCTCATTTCAGCGGAACTCGGCGCAGCGTGAGGCGGCTGCTTCATAAATCGCTGAAAAAAGATGATCGTGACCCGCGGCATTCCATCGCCTGAGAAAGTCTGCGGCAAATGTAAACCTATCTTATCTTCAAAAAGACTCTTCATAAAAGGTGCGGCAGCGCTGTCCGCGGGCGGAAACTCGGACTCCGTCCGGTATCGCTCTTTCGGGAGCGGCGGCAGCTGTGCCGCGACTGATCAGCAAATCTCGGTAAAGACGGCCTTCCGCCATGCACGGCGGAAGGCCGTCTTTGTCCGGAAAAAATCACCCGTCCGTCCGGAAATTTTCAGGGGCGGGAAAGAGAACCGCATGGTATAATAGAAAAAATAACGGGACGGCGCCGGCTGTATGATATCCGGCAGAGGGCAGGAGGCGAGGCATCGATGAGTGAAAAAATCAGAATCCGAATCATTTTTGAAGATCATCTGATGGAAGTCAGAGAACATCCGGGTATTTCTCTCGAGGAGCTGGCTGCAAAGTATTACGACAGGTCAGCGGGCTACTTTCCCGTATTTGCCAGTGTAAACGATGTGGGAAGAGATCTTCTGTACCGTGTCAGCCGTCCGGCTTCCGTCCGTTTCATGGATCTGCGCTCCCGTCTGGCGAGGCTCGTCTATCAGAGGAGTATCTATTTTCTGTATCTGGCGGCGCTTGCGGAGACGGCGCCCGGAGTGAAGCCTGTGCTCAGACACCCTCTCAATGACGGAATCTATATCAGGATCGCGCAGATGCCGGACAATCCGGCTCAGCTGGCATGGAAGACCGAAAAGAAAATGAGGGAGATGATCAGGGAAAATGTGACATTCTCCAGAAAGATCATCCGCAGAAAAGAGATTCTGTCGGATCATCCGCCGGCAGCGCTGTCGGAAGAGATGATCGATTACATCCGTCATTGCGATGTCAGAGAGGTTTTTGAATATACCTGCCGGAATGTATCGGAGATCTTTTTTGATCCCCTTTTAGCCTCTGCGCGTTCGCTCGATCTGTTTGAGATTGTCCCCTATCAGGGAGGCGTCGTCATCCGCGTTCCTCAGTACCGGAGTACAAAAGAGCTTCCGCCGTACCGAGATGACAGAAAACTGTATGAAGCATTTCTGGAGGAAGCGGAATGGAACAACAATGTTGGCGTCTGGTATATGAGAGATCTCAACCGCAAAGTCATGAACGGCGAGTGGCACGATCTCATTCTGCTGAACGAGGCGCTTCAGGAGAAAAAGATCGCCCGGATTGCCGACGAAATTGTGAAGAGCGGGAAGAGAATCATTCTCATCGCAGGACCTTCCTCTTCGGGAAAGACGACCTTTGCCCAGAGACTCTGCATTCAGCTGCGTGTCAACGGAAAACGTCCTCTCTATATGGGAACGGATGACTATTTCGTGGAAAGGGAGCAGGCTCCGGTGGATGAGAACGGAAAATTCAACTTTGAAGATCTCGATGCCGTGGACGTGAAGCTTTTCAACAGACAGATGAACGAACTTCTGGAAGGAAAGACTGTCGATATGCCGGTATTCGACTTCATAAAAGGAAGCAAACGCTACGGGACAAGGATCACGCGTGCGGAATCGGATCAGCCGATCGTCATAGAAGGAATTCACGCGCTCAATGATGAGCTTACGGGAGATATCGACGACAGCGAAAAATACCGGATTTACATCAGCCCGCTGACGACGCTGAATATCGATGATAACAACAGAATTCCCGTCAGCGATCTGAGACTGGTGCGCAGAATCGCCCGCGATGTGCGTTCACGGGGGCGTACGGCTTCACAGACGCTGAGCGAGTGGATCAAAGTCCGCGCCGGAGAGGTGAAAAATATTTTTCCGTATAATGATAAAGCCGATGCGCTGTTCAATTCGGCTTTTATGTATGAGTGGGCCATGCTGAAGCCTCTTATCAAAGAAAGCCTGGAGGAGATCCGCGAGGAGGATGAGAATTACCTGGAGGCGGAGCGTCTGCTGCGCATCCTGCGCTGTGTCCGTTCTCTGAAGGACTGGAGCGACATCAGCAACAACTCGATCATGCGGGAATTTCTCGGCGGCGGAATCTGGGTAAAATAGACGGCTTTGAAATAAGGCTGCCGCAATCCCGTTGGCTTTAGACAATGGGAAGTTCACAAAGGAGTCAGAGGAATTAAGAGAGGATAAGAAAAATATGCTGTATCTGGGATGTCATCTTTCCATCGCGAAAGGTTATTATAAGGCGGTGCAGGAGGCGGTTTCCATCGGAGCCAATACGTTTCAGTTCTTTACGAGAAATCCGCGGGGAGGAAATGCCCGCGCTCTCGACGAAAAGGATATCGCAAAAGCCTCTGCGCTGATGGAGGAGCACGCATTCGGCCCTCTTCTGGCACATGCGCCGTATACGATGAATCTCTGTTCGTCGAAGGAGGACGTCAGAGCTTTTGCTCTCGGCGTACTGAAGGAAGACGTGGAACGGATGAAATATCTGCCGGATGCGAGATTTCTGTTCCATCCGGGCAGTCACGTAGGCCAGGGCGCCGAGCAGGGCATCGCCTATATCGTCGATGCTCTGAATCAGACGATCAGAGATGACAGCGGGCCGATGATTCTGCTTGAGGGAATGTCCGGCAAGGGAAGCGAGGTCGGAAGCAGCTTCGATGAACTGGCGCAGATCATACAGGGCGTCAGTCACAGCAGAAATCTGGGAATCTGTATCGACACCTGTCATCTTCACTCGGCGGGTTACGATATCGTCAATAATCTCGACGGTGTACTGAATGAAATCGAAGAGAAAATCGGGACAGGAAAGATCGGAGGAGTTCATGTCAATGACAATATGAATGAATTCGCCTGCCATAAGGACCGGCATGCGAGAATCGGCGAAGGCACGATCGGTCTTTCCGCCATCTGCAGAGTGGTGGCGCACGAAAAGCTGAGAGGACTTCCCTTCAATCTGGAAACACCGAATGAACTGCCGGGGTATGCGGCGGAAATAAAAATGATCAGAGAAAAAACAGGACAACTTCTTTAGGCGCAGCATATGCGCCTTTTTCACGGTCAGGCGGAGGAAACAGCGACATGGAATATCTGAATAATCTCAACGAAAGACAGCGGGAGGCGGCCGTTTATACAGAAGGGCCGCTTCTCATTCTCGCAGGAGCCGGCAGCGGAAAGACGAGCACGATGACGCGCAGAATCGCCTATATGATTCTCGAAAAGGGGATCTCTCCCTATGAAATTCTGGCGGTGACCTTCACAAACAAGGCGGCGCGGGAGATGAAGGAACGTGTGGAATCGCTGATCGGGACGGGAACGAACATGTGGATTATGACTTTTCATTCCGCATGTCTGCGCATTCTGCGCATGAATGCGGACCGTATCGGTTATACGCGCGATTTTACGATTTACGATCCTGTCGATCAGAAGGCTGTCGTAAAGGCCCTGGTTAAAGCGGAAAATGCAGACGATAAAATCTTCACACCGAACTATGTCCTCGGTATCATAAGCGATGCCAAGGAGAAGGGTGTCGACAGCAGGGAATTTGCAGAGAGAGCCGACGGATATAAAGAGCGGGTTCTGGCGAAACTGTACAGAGGATATGAAGAGACACTGAAAAAAAATAACGCCATGGATTTTGACGATCTCATCTGGCGTACAGTCTGCCTTTTCGAGAACGATGAAGAGGTACTCGGGTATTACCGTCAGAAGTTCCGGTATATCATGGTGGATGAATATCAGGATACGAATTTCATGCAGTACCGGTTTGTCAGTCTGCTGGCGGAAAAGCACAGAAACATCTGTGTCGTGGGTGATGACGATCAGTGCATCTATCAGTGGAGAGGCGCGGATATCCGCAATATTCTCTCTTTTGAAAAAGACTTTCCGGGTACGAAGGTGGTAAAACTGGAGCAAAACTACCGTTCCTGCGCCAATATCCTGAAAGCGGCGCATTCTGTCATACAGAACAACAGAGGGCGGAAAGACAAAAAGCTGTGGACGGAAGCGCCGGACGGGGAAAAAATCATGTACCGCCGGCTCGACAACGAAAAGGCAGAAGCCTCTTACGTGGCTCACGAGATCGACCGTCTCAGGACGGGAGAACGGAAATATTCCGATTTTGCCGTTCTCTACCGTACAAACGTTCAGTCGAGAAGCTTTGAGGAAGCTTTCATGGCGGCGGATATTCCCTACCGCGTGCTGGGAGGCACAAAGTTTTACGACCGCAAGGAGATAAAGGATATGATGGCTTATCTGCGTCTCGTCCTCAATCCGGCCGATGATCTGGCCTTTGTGCGTATCGTCAACGAGCCGAAGCGGGGCGTGGGAGCGAAGACGCTCGAAAAGCTGCAGATTCTCGCACAGCAGCGGGAAGCAAGTCTGTTTGAGCTGCTGACGGATGATGAGGTGATCGGAGGCCTGACTGCGAAGACAGCCTCAGCTCTTCATTCGCTGATCCGTCTGCTTGCGGTGTGCCATGCGAATCATGAGGAGATGAAAGTGAGCGACATTTATGACCGCCTGCTGACGGAGAGCGGTTATGTGAAAGCTCTGGAAGAGGCAAAGACGGTGGAGGCCGACGGCAGGATTGAAAATCTGCTGGAGTTCAAGTCTGTCATGTATGACAGTGAAGAGGAAAATCCGCAGCTTTCTCTGGCGGAGTTTCTGGAAAGCGTCGCTCTGGTGGCTGATGTGGATAATCATGAGCCGGATGAAAACGCCGTCGTGCTGATGACGCTTCACAGTGCGAAGGGCCTGGAATTTCCGGTGGTTTTCATGCCGGGCATGGAAGACGGACTTTTTCCGGGATGGCGCGCGCTCGATTCGGCGGACGGCATGGAGGAGGAACGCCGTCTGTGCTATGTGGGCATCACGCGCGCACAGGAGCGTCTCTTTCTGACGAGTGCGGTCTCCAGAACGATTTACGGCAGGACGGACTATACCAGAGAATCACAGTTCCTGAAGGAACTGGACGGGAGTCTCTTCGATGACGAAGCGGATCCGCTGGGAAAAAACAGCTATCAGGAGGGCGGAGGCAATATCGAAGCACAGCCGAAGAAGCATTACAGCACTATGAACAGGCCGTTTGACCAGCTGCGGTATATAAAACAGAATACAGCGGATCTGGCGAAAAAAGCGGCGAGAGATGCCGCGGACTTCGGCGAGGGCGACAGAGTGCTCCATCCGAAATTCGGGGAGGGCATGGTAATAGCGGTCAGAAAAGGAGCTGTGACGGTCGTCTTTGACTCGGCAGGCGTTAAAAAGCTGGCTCTCGATTTTGCCCCTCTTGAGAAAATATGAAAAAGCGCAGATGAGAAAACAGAATATTTCTGCCGGAACACGCCGCACCGGACGGAGCGGCACTTCGTAACAAAAAGTCAGGAGTGAAAAACGGATGAACAAAGAAGAAGCGAAGCTCAGAATCAGAGAACTGACAGATCTTCTGAAATATCACAGCGATAAATATTTCAATCAGGATGATCCCGAGATCAGCGATGCGGAATACGACAGTCTTTCCAGAGAACTCCGGGATCTGGAAGCGGAATTTCCCGCACTGGCGGAGGCGGACTCTCCGACGCGGCGTGTAGGCGGAAAGGCGAAGCGGACGGCGGGTGTTCTCGTCAGACACCGCGTTCCGATGCTGTCCATCCAGGACGTGTTCAGCAGAGAAGAAGTGGAAAAATGGGTCGGCGACATGAGAAAAAAACTGGGGGAAGATACGGAGTTTCTGGTGGAGACGAAGATCGACGGCCTTTCTCTGGCTCTGCGCTATGAAGACGGTACGCTGGTGACGGCGCTCACGCGCGGCGACGGCAGAGAATACGGTGAAGATGTGACGGAAAATGCCAGAGTGATACACGACGTGGTGACAGAGCTGCCGCAGAAGCCGGAATATCTGGAACTGCGCGGTGAAGTCTATATGGAAGAGGCAGCTTTTGCAGCCGTAAATGAAAGACAGGAACTGCTGGGAAAGAAGCCTTTCGCCAATCCGAGAAACTGTGCCGCCGGGACGCTCCGTCAGCTGGACAGCAGAGTGACGGCACAGAGGGGACTTTCCATGTTTGTCTTCAATCTGCAGGATGCCAGGGGTATTTCCTTTCAGACTCACGAAGAGGTCTACGACTATCTGAAGAAAAACGGCGTGAAGGTGATCGAGCACTATGAAGTCTGCCGCACAGAGGAGGAGGTCTGGGAAGCGATTCAGAAGATCGGAGCTCTGCGGGGGGAACTTCCGTACGATATCGACGGCGCGGTAGTCAAGCTGAACCGGCTGGCGGACAGGGAAAAATGTCCTGATACCAGCAAAAATGCGGGCTTCATGGTGGCGTATAAATATCCGCCGGAGCAGAAGGAGAGTGTCATACGCGGGATTGAGCTTTCCGTCGGCAGGACGGGACGCGTGACGCCTACGGCTGTCTTCGATCCGGTGCGCCTGTGCGGAACCAGCGTGTCGCGCGCCACACTGCACAATCAGGACTATATCGACGAGCTGGATGTGGGTATCGGCGATACGGTCGTCGTATACAAGTCGGGAGAAATTATTCCGAAAATCCGGAGCGTCGTCAGAGAAAAGCGCCCCGACGG
>CALXIZ010000068.1 GCA_944388495.1 uncultured Clostridia bacterium
GCTCTTCTGCTGTCTCCTCTTTGATCGTAAATCCCTGAAAGCCTCTCGGATCCATGCTGTGAATCAGACGACCGATCTGCAGTCCTTTTCCGGAAGCTCCGAAGCCCTCGAAAACGATCATGACCGGAATATTCAGCGCCCGGCACTCCCTCTGAAGCCGCCCAAGCTTTGCTTCAAGATACGGCATTCTTTCCTTATATTCCGCCTTCGAAACTGTTTTTTTCAGATCTATTTTTTCCAGCATATTTTCACCTCCGGCAGCCGCTCTGTCTTCTCTGCATCATTCTGTTTCTTCTGTCTTTTATCTGCAGACTTCCATTTTCCTGACTATGTCAGTATTATTATCCTACAGACAGAAATCTAATTCAATACAAAGGCGTTTGCCGGGTATACCGGACGGAACAGAACCTGCAAAGATCCGCATCCGGCAGAACAGCTGCAGTCTATCCGAAAAAATTGATCGGAAGGAAAGAATACGATAAAATAAAGGAAAAGAAATGTTTTCCAAAATAACGGAAATAAAAGGAAAGGAGAAGATACGATGAAACGGATTTCTGTAATATTCCTTGCGGCCGCAATGATGATCATGCCCGCGGTCTCCGTATGGGCCTTCACCGATGTGCCGGAAAATCACTGGGCATACGAATATGTCAGCACTGCGGCTGATAAAGGCTGGGTCAACGGTATCGGCGGCGATCTTTACGATCCTGACGGCCAGGTCACCGGCGCGGAATGGATTACCATGGTGGTCCGCGCCTTTTACGGCGATGAGATCGGACAGCCTCCGGCCGGCGAGCCGTGGTACCGGCCTTATCAGGATACGGCTGACCGCAATATGCTGTTCCCGGACCACATAAATACTGCCGCCGCCATGGCCAGTCCGATCAGCCGCTATGATATGGCAGTCATCATCTATAATGTGCTGCATGACCGTACCGGACAGGCAGCACAGGCGGATCCTGCCGAAATCAGCGACTGGCATCAGATTCCTTCTTACTATCAGAATGCCGTGTCCGCCGCATATGAAGCCGGCGTACTCACCGGCTATGATGCGGCGGGCAGATTCGGCGGCGAGAACAGCATGACAAGAGCGCAGGCTGCAGCTGCGCTGGTTCGTCTGGACAGCGCTATCGGCGGCCGGGACACGCCTGACGGATCCGGCCAGGAGTCCGGAACGGAGACAGATGATCCCGATACCGCACAGGACAGCTCTGCATCGCAGGTCATTTCACTGGTGAATCTGGAACGCGCAGCACAGGGCCTTCCTGCCATGAAGACGAATGACCGTCTGCAGCAGGCCGCACAGGCTCGTGCGCAGGAAATCGCACAGGTCTTTTCACATAACCGTCCGGACGGAACAAGCTGTTTTACGGTTCTGACGGAATACGGCGTCAGCGGCTTTTTTACGGCAGGTGAAAATATTGCCGCCGGACAGTCTACTCCGGAGCAGGTCATGAACGACTGGATGAATTCTTCCGGACACCGCGCCAATATTCTGAACGGAGACTTTGATACGATCGGCGTCGGCTGCGCAAAGACCGGCAGCGGTATTTACTGGGTACAGCTGTTTATCGGCTGACTCCGTACAGTACCGGAGCGGTCCCCCGTCCGCCTGAAGTAAAGAAACGGCTGCACATCCGATGTGCGGCCGTTTCTTTCATTATTTCAGACTGCGTTTTTTCCGTTTTTGTCGGAGCGCCGCCATGTGAAAAAGCGTATTTTCTTTTTCTTCTCACTCCCGTTCGCTGCAGGCCGTGTCGTCCATCGGTCCGCACCGTTCATCGGAGGTTTTCTCACCCGTCACATCGATTTTTTCATATATGCCGGTCTGGGAATCGATCACGATCATCGCCGGCTCTCCGATCTGCCTGCCGTCTCTGTATGTGGAAAACACATCTGTTGAGATGATACCGTCTTTTTCAAAGATTCTCTCAACCGGAGTATGTCCGGTCACCTGAGTATAAACATCATTTCTGAAAACAGGCACCTCACTGTTCTGCGGTCTGAGCCACAGGGGTGATTCGTCATTCCACAGGCAGTTCCGCGGCGCATTATTTACTGCTGCCAACACTTCATCTATATCGGCATGCATCAGCTTTTCATCTAACCGGCGGACAAAATCCCCGGTAAGACCGCCATGAGAAAAAATCACATTATCAATTCTGTGCATAAAAGTAATCTGTGACGGATCCCGCAGCGACTGCTTCAGCTCCCTAAGTTTAAATACTACAATATCCTCAGCATAAGGCGAGTATCCCGTCTCAAGTTTTCTCCACGGATAACTGATATCATGGTTGCCATAGCACCACAGAGTATCAGGATACTCCTTCGCAAAAGTAATTGCCCGGTCAAAGGTTCTTTTATACAAAGTAATCTCAAACTCCATATCCCAGTCATCCGGTATATCCATCAGGCATACCGCCTGGTCAGCCCGGCCGGCCTTCAGAATATCTTCCGCCTGATCAAAGATCCGGGGTTTCAGATGTATATCGGGAATCACAAGAACTCTCATAAACATTATCTCCATTCATACAGGGTACAATAAAAAAACGGTCTTTTCCGCCGGACCGTCCGGCTCCCGGCTGACTATCTGCTTTCCGGGAATGCCGAGACATGCCACATCTTCTCTTTGCGGAACGGACAGCGTTTCCCGATGCACTGGTTATTCTTACTGCTGTAGGAACAGCAGATTTCGGGCTGGTCCATAGAGATTCCCAGATTTTCCCTGACAAAATCAACAGCCTGAAGAACAGAAAGATAGGAGTCCCTCTTGCAGCACCGGGGACCGCCGATTTCCCCGATGGCTTCCAGCGCCTTTGCTGTCATCTTATGAGACAGGCCAAAATTATTCTTTACCAGGGGTGTGGAACCCGTAACAATAGAAAGAAACATTCCCGTGCTAATCCCGGCGCCGCATGCACCCCAGAATCCGCAGGCACCTCCCGGCACCGACTTTCCCCTGCCGTTCATCTCCGCCAGAGCCTTTTTCAGATCAATATCCCCGCCGGAATTTCTGTAAGCCGTCAGGAGT
>CALXIZ010000069.1 GCA_944388495.1 uncultured Clostridia bacterium
ATATTTTCCACCTCCTTGATCTTACTGTGAAACCTCGCGCACCGGCTCTGCAGAATGCAGACGGACGTCCGGTTTCATTTATACGCAGAGCCCTGCGCAGTCCGAAAAGTCTGTTCCGGACAGACACATCGGCATCAGAGGCTCACCGTACAGATAAAGGGGCATTTATCATGCCCCTTTTGAGTCTTTTTCCGTTTCCTCACCGTTCAGTACAAGATCCGGTTCCGCTGCGCCGTCGACAGTATCTTTCGTGATGATACATTTCCTGACATCTTTTCTGGACGGGATTTCAAACATGATATCAGTCACGAGACCTTCCATGATACTTCTGAGGCCTCTCGCTCCTGTCTTGCGCTCTATCGCTTTTTCGGCGATTCTGATCATCGCCTCGTCCTCGACCTCCAGCTCCACATTGTCCATGGAGAACAGCTTCTTATACTGTTTTAAGAGAGCATTTTTCGGTTCGTTGATGATTCTTACGAGCGCTTCGGTATCGAGCTCGTCAAGTGTTACCATGACAGGAAGACGTCCCACGAATTCCGGAATCAGACCGAATTTCAGCAGATCCTCCGGCTGAATCTGTTTGAGAAGTTCATTCTTCTCCACCTTTACAGATGCCATGTCGGAATTAAAACCGATCGTTTTCTTTCCCACACGGCGGCTGATCACATCTTCCATGCCGTCAAATGCTCCGCCGCATACGAAGAGGATATTCGAGGTGTCGATCTGGATAAATTCCTGATGCGGATGCTTTCTTCCGCCCTGCGGCGGAACGCTGGCAACCGTACCTTCCAGAATCTTGAGCAGCGCCTGCTGCACACCTTCGCCGCTTACGTCACGGGTAATGGATACATTTTCGGACTTTCTGGCTATCTTGTCGATTTCATCGATATATATTATACCCTTCTGAGCGCGTTCTATATCAAAATCAGCGGCCTGAATTAATTTTAAAAGAATATTTTCCACGTCCTCGCCGACGTATCCCGCTTCCGTCAGAGCCGTCGCATCGGCGATGGCGAAAGGAACGTCCAGGATCTTTGCCAGAGTCTGGGCGAGGAGCGTCTTGCCCGAGCCTGTAGGCCCGATCATGATGATATTGCTCTTCTGCAGCTCTACGCCGTCGTCCTGTGCGAGATCCGCGCTGTAGATTCTCTTGTAATGATTGTATACCGCCACTGCGAGATTTTTCTTTGCCTCTTCCTGGCCGATCACATATTCCGACAGTATGTCCGCGATCTCCTTCGGCTTCGGAAGCTCTCTGCCCTCGTGTTCCGCAGCCTGTTCGTCCGCCGCGAACTCTTCTCTTATGATATCCTCGCACAGAGCGATGCATTCATCACAGATATAGACTCCCGGGCCTGCGACGAGACGGCGAACCTGATCCTGCGGTTTGCCGCAGAAAGAACACTTGAGCTGTTTTGAATCGTCGAATTTCGTCATATTACTTTCCCTCCGTCAATGACAGATTTACATTCCGGATTTATCTGTATTTGATCACTTTATCGATCAGACCGTATGCCACTGCTTCATCCGGATCGAGGAAGTTGTCACGGTCCGTATCTTTTTCTATCGTCGACAGCCGCTGTCCCGTGTTCACGGCGAGAATCTTGTTGAGTCTGTCACGCATTTTAATGATGCGCTCCGCATGTATCCTCATGTCCTCCGCCTGTCCCTGCATACCTCCGAGCGGCTGATGGATCATGATTTCCGCATTCGGAAGAGCAAAGCGCTTGCCCTTTGCTCCGGACGACAGAAGGAATGCCCCCATGCTTGCCGCCATGCCGATGCAGATGGTGGATACATCCGGCTTGACATACTGCATAGTGTCATAGATCGCCATTCCCGCCGTGATAGAGCCTCCCGGGCTGTTGATATAAAAGCTGATATCCGCATCTGGATCCTCGGATTCCAGGAAAAGCATCTGTGCCGCGATCAGACTTGCCGTATGATCGTTTACCTCCTCGCTGAGGAAAATAATCCTGTCCTTGAGAAGCCTGGAATAAATATCATAGGAACGTTCGCCTCTCGACGTCTGCTCTATGACCATAGGTATCAGTGCCATAAAAAAATCCTCCTTATGACAGATGAAATAGGATCCATGCGAGACAGATCCTATTTCCGTACTTTCCGGATTAATGTTTTTACTCTGCGGTCTGAAGCCTACTCAGCATCCTTTTCTTCTTCTGCAGGCGCTTCTGCCGCTTCCGGCGTCTCGGAGGATCCGGATTCCTCTTCCACCTCTTCGATCACCGCATTTTCCGTCAGCAGCTGTATTGCTTTCTTGCCGCTGATCTCTTTCTTGAGATATTTGATGTCGTCGCCGATGATCTCAGCCATCTTCTCCGGCGTTACGCCGTACTGAACAGACATCTTTTTCAGTTCTTCCTGAATCTCATCTTCTTCTGCAGTCAGGCCTTCCTTTGCGGCGATCGCCTCTACGATGAGACGGGTCTTTATTTTCTTTTCCGCTTCATTTCTGACCTGTTCTCTGAATTCCTCCACATCGGTATGTGTCACTTCCAGGTACTCGTCGAGTCTCATACCGCTGTAGCTGAGCTGCTGGTCGAAGTTTCTGAGCAGATCGTCGATCTGATGCTCGATCATCACCTCAGGAATATCGATGATCGTCTCTTCATAGAGATGATTCAGAATCTCATTCTGTGCTCTGTTTTCATTCTGCTGCTTTTTGTTCGCCAGCACCTTCTCCTCGATTTCCTTCTTCCACTCGTCCAGCGTGTCAAACTCGCTGCACTCCTTGGCCAGATCGTCATCGATGGCAGGAAGCTCTTCTTCCTTGACTTCGTGCACCTTGCACTTGAACGTCACCACCTGACCTGCCAGACGGTCTCCCGGATAATCGATAGGGAATGTGCAGTCCACATCTTTTTCATCTCCGGCTTTTACGCCTACGAGCTGTTCCTCAAATCCCGGAATGAATTCGTGGGATCCGAGCTTGAGTCTGTGGCCTTCCGCCGTGCCTCCGTCGAACTGTTCGCCGTCCTGCGTAAATCCTGCGTAGTCGATTACCACGGTATCTCCCATACCTGCAGCTCTGTCCACTGTCACGAGTCTCGCATTTCTCTGTGCATAGCTTCTGAGCTGTGTATCGATATCATCTTCCGTTACAACGGCTGCGGGAACTTCGACATGAATGCCTTTGTAATCCTTGACGTCTACTTCCGGCTCTGTGATGAACTTGATATTGAAGACAATACCCTTACCGGACTCCACCTTCTGATCGCCGAGATCGATGTCAGGATGATCTACCGGTTCATATCCGAGTTCTTCGAGAGCGGTGGCATAGTTGTCGTTAAACACTTCACTGACCGCATCCTCATAGAAAACCTCTTTGCCGTATTTCGACTCGATAAGCCTTCTCGGAGCCTTTCCCTTGCGGAAACCGTCTACCGTAAAGAGATTTCTCTTTGCCTTATATACCTTATTAATCGCATTTTCAAACTCTTCTGCCGTAATTTCCATCGTCATGTTTACGGTATTGATTTCCCTGTTGATGAAAGTTGCTTTCATGTCTCTGTTTGTCCTCCCACAATTTTTTTCATAATGCCAGAAAATTATACTCCGCTCTCCGCTTTTTGTAAAGTATCCCAAACGGCCCAAAACGGGCATTTTCTGAACATCTATACGTTTTTCTGACGCAGTTCGAGCCCTCTGGCGTACTTCGACTTGACGCCGGCCCGGAGAGAAAACCGCTCCGCGAGATCTCTGCCGATTTCCTCGAGATCCTCCACACTGCCGGAAAACAGCTCGAGCTCCAGTTCACGGATATCCGCATTTCCTCCTGCGGCGATGATTTTTCCCGTATCGAGAGCCGCCTCACAGATCGACTGGCCCGTATCGATGCGCATCGTCTTTCTCGTAAAGCTCGTCTCGACTACCGGCACCAGCTCACGGTCTCCGACCAGTTCGATCAGTTCTCTTCCCTTTTCGCTCTCCGCAAAGACTTTCAGGGTCGGTTTTTCAGCATCCGGCAGACCGCACAGCGGAATATTGAGTTCCTCGCGCTCGGAAAACTCATGCCGGCTGCGTCCTCCCCACTTCAGAGTCGCCACCAGGCGTTCATTTTCCTTTCTGATGCGGAATGCTGCATCGACATCCCGCAGAAGACCGTCCCGCGTATCGTAATAAACCGCTCTCATATTGGCCTCTCCGCGCAGATCCACATCCCCGTATTTTTCAAATACGGACTGCTGCCAGAGCTTTTTCTGTGTCTCCTCATCCTCGATCAGATATTTAAGTTCCACTTCCATAAAACACTCCTAAATATGTCCTGTCGCTGCTGTGAAACCCCGCGAATCGACGACAATCCGGCCCGGCTTCACATATACGCAGTCCCCTTTGAGCAGGCCCGCAGATACTGCGGCGGCTCAGGGGCATTCCGTTACTGCAGAAAGAGCATTTACGTGACATTGTACCACACCGTTTTTTTATTTACAAGCAAAACTGTAATATTTCAACGGAGAATAGGGCATACTCACCATAAACTGCCGTCAGAGACTGCGGCAGATACAGAAAATTCAGGGATACGGCCGGCGAAGCATTCTGTTTGCCGCACCGGCCGCAGTTCTTTCAGAACAGGAGGTAAATACAGGATGAACAATCTCACCGGTACCGAAACGGACAGCAATCTCAGAAATGCCTTTTCCGGAGAATCCGAAGCCGCGATGAAATATTCCTTTTACGCTCACACCGCCAGACAGGAAGGATATCAGCAGATCGCCGATATCTTCGAACAGACAGCGGCAAACGAGCGGGAACACGCGGAAATCTGGTTCAGAGAGCTCGGCGGCATCGGCGATACGCGCGGAAACCTCGCCGCAGCCGCTGCCGGAGAGCGCTACGAGTGGAGCGACATGTACGCCGGCTTCGCACAGACAGCCGAAAGAGAAGGATTCGCCGATCTGGCTCTGAAATTCCGTCAGATAGCTCAGATCGAAAAGGAGCACGAAGCGCGCTATGAAAAACTGATACAAAATATCGACAGCGGCCGGGTCTTTTCCAGACCGGAAAAGATCCGCTGGATCTGCAGACACTGCGGATTTTCCTTTGAGGGGACGGACGCTCCGCCGAACTGTCCCGTATGCGGTGTCCCACAGGCATATTTTGAACAGAAAGCTGAAAATTACTGAACCGCCGCACCCGGCCGGCGCAGATCTCCGGAAAAGTCCGTGAAAGGACCTGCGGAAAAAGTTCCGGAATGAAAGCGCCGGCCGCCGATTCGGGCATGAGGAAGGAGATCCGTCTTCCGGAAAGCGATCCCGCAATGAAAAATACCGGCCCCGGAAAAATCCGGACCGGTATTTTTTCAAATTGTAAATCGCTGTTAACGAGTAAGGCCGCTTCTGACGCATCAGCCAAAGCAGCGATCCCGCTGTGTATTTATTACAGCCTGCGGTATGAAAATCACGCCGCAGGCCGAAATACGTTTTTCAGATGCCTGTGCGGCACATTTACGACAGATAGTACGGCAGATTACAGCACTTTGCTCAGAAAACTCTTTGTCCTCTCATTCTGAGGATTCTCAAAGATCTGCTGCGGCGTTCCCTGTTCCATGATATATCCCTGATCCATGAAAAAGACACGGTTTGCCGCTTCCCGTGCAAATCCCATTTCGTGTGTCACGATCACCATCGTCATGCCGTTTACCGCCAGCTCTCTCATAACCTCCAGCACTTCTCCGACCATTTCCGGATCCAGCGCCGACGTCGGTTCATCGAAGAGCATGACCTCCGGCTTCATCGCCAATGCTCTGGCGATCGCCACTCTCTGCTTCTGTCCGCCGGAAAGCTCATCGGGATAAGAGTCTTTTTTATCCTCCAGACCCACCTTTCTGAGAAGCTCCACAGCCTCTGCCTCAGCCTGCGCTCTGTCCGCCCTTTTCACCTTGATCGGCGCGAGAGTGATATTGTCCAGCACAGACTTGTGCGGGAAAAGATTGAAATTCTGAAACACCATTCCCATCTTGACACGGACTTCATTTATATTTGATTCCTCGATGAGAACGTCGTCGAGATAAATTTTCCCCTCCGTCGGCGTCTCCAGACGGTTCAGGCAGCGGAGAAAGGTACTCTTGCCGGAGCCGGAAGGTCCGATGACACAGACGACTTCATTCTGTACGATATGTTCCGAGATATTGCGGAGCACTACGTTGTCTCCGAAACTCTTTGTCAGATTTTCGATACGTATCATTTATCACATCCCCGCCTTTCTCTTTTTCATCGACGGACCCGAGCTTCCCATGCGCTTTTCCAGATATGCCACGACTCTCGACAGAGGGATCGTCAGACACAGATAGACGACGGCGACGCCGATATACGCCGGGAATGTCTCAAAGTCTCTGGATGCCCACAGCACGCCTTCTCTCGTAATTTCCACGATGCCGACATAAGAGAGGATCGACGTCTCCTTGATCAGCGTGACGAACTCGTTGGCCATCGCCGGCAGGATGATCTTCAGCGCCTGCGGCAGCACGATATATCTCATATTCTGTCCGTTCGTCATGCCGAGCGAGCGTGCGGCCTCTGTCTGTCCGTGATCGACCGCCTGAATGCCGCTCCGGATGATCTCCGCCAGATAAGCTCCGCTGTTGAAGCCGCAGGCGAGAATACCCACGAGATAAAGAGGCTGCCAGTTAAAACGCACCGCACCTTCCGATATGGTATTTACGAGATAAGGGACGCCGTAGGCGAGGATCAGAACCTGCACGAACAGAGGCGTTCCTCTGATAATCTCCACGTAGACGGACGCGGGCCAGCGCGCGATTTTAAATTTCGATAATTTTCCCAGGGCCATGATCAGCCCGATGATCATGCCCAGAATGATCGCACCCGCGGTGACGCCCAGCGTCATCCCGATACCGTGCAGCGCGATGACGATACCTTCGCCGTAAGGTGCGAGAACGCCCAGAAATCCTTCCATTCTTCTACTCTCCTGTCATTCCTGTAATATTTTAAACTATCTCTCTTTTCCGGAAGTTTAACATATTTATTATACATGCACAGAAGGCATAACACAAATACAAATTTCCATACAGAATTCTGCATTCCCGGTACATTCCGCTTTCCGGCGCAAAAGGCGGAATCACCGCTCTCCTTCTTTCCTCTGCCGGTCGCGTTCGATCAGAAGCTTCATCGCCTCCGTTCCGGTTCGGATTACACAGGAAATATCATGATCCTCGCGATCCTCCAGGCCGGCCGCCTCCCGCTCCTGATTCCAGATCACATGAAAGACGGAACCACAGCGCACGCGCCGGACGGAAGCCACGGTAAACAGAGCGGCCGATTCCATCTCCGAGGCCAGAACGCCCAGACGCTTCCACGCTTCCCACTTTTGCTGCAGTTCGTAAGAGACCGGCATCCTGCCCGGTTCGTGCTGACCGTAGAAAGAGTCCTTGCACTGGACGACGCCCACATGATACGATCTTCCCGAACGGGACGCCGCATCGGCCAGACATCCGAGCACACGGAAATCAGCGACAGCAGGAAATTCCAGAGGAGCATATTCTCTGCTCGTGCCTTCCATCCGCACAGCCCCGGAGGCGACTACGAGATCCCCGCTTCTGACAGACGTGTCGATGCCTCCGCAGGTACCGATACGTATGAAGGTGTGAACGCCCATATCCGCAAGTTCCTCCATGGCGATAGCGGCCGACGGGCCGCCGATTCCCGAAGAAACGACACTCACTCTTTCTCCCAGGAGTTTTCCGGTATAGACAGTATACTCTCTGTTGGAGCTGATAAATACCGCGTCATCCAGATAATGCGCGATCAGTTTGCAGCGTCCCGGATCGCCCGGCATCAGACAGTACTTTCCCACTTCATCCGCCCGGCATCTGATATGAAAAGGCATTTCCCGTTTTTTCACCGCAATAACCTCCCTTTCCAGAGAAAAAAACAGAGCCGCAGGCATGCTTCTGCCCGCAGCTCCCGGTATTCAGAAATCACTGCTTTCTGACCGATATGCAGAATTTTAAGCTTCTGCGTCAGCTTCACTCGAACCGGTCAGCCATTTTTCGATCAGCTCGTCATACGTACCGTCGTTCTGTACGGTTGCCAGGCCGGCGTTGATTCTCTCGAGGAGCGCCGTGTTGCCCTTCTGAACGGCGATCGCATAAGGAGCAGATGCTTCCATCGTATCGCCTACTGTCTTGATCTTGTCCGGCTGCTTTGAAATATAATTTTCTGTTACCGGTGTATCATTGATGACAGCCTGTACGTCTCCGTTGATCAGCTGCATCATAGCGGTGTCGAGACCGTTGAGGATGACAGCTTCCGCGATCTTACCTTCCGACTTCAGAGTTTCCACCATGTCGGCGCCTGTCGTGCCGATCTGTGCCGCTACTTTCATGTCAGGAGTCAGATCATCGACGCTCTTGATCGTATCGTTGTCCGCAGCTACTGCGACGATCAGGCTTGCTGTGTAATAAGGATCGCTGAAGTCAACCTGTTCCTGTCTCTCCGGGCTGGCATCCATGCCGGCGATGGCGATATCGATCGTTCCCGCCTGCAGTGCGCTGATCAGACCGTCGAACTCGAGACTGCGGAATTCGACGTCAAAGCCCTGATCTTCACCGATGGCTTTGATGAGATCCATGTCGAAGCCGACGATATTTCCATCATCGTCTGTCGTATCAAACGGAGGGAATGTCGGTTCCGTTCCGACGACGAGAACCTCTCCAGAAGAATTATTCCCCGCGTCTGCATCCGCAGATCCGCCACCCGACGCATTTTTATCTGTTCCGCAGGCAGCCATTGCCAGTACCATGACCAGAATCATCAGAACTGACAGAAACTTTTTCATGCTTTTCATAACTTTTCACCTCTTCCTGGAAATACTGAACTGTCTCTTCAGACAGACGCCTTCCTCCGGTCCTGCCGGTCAGAATCCGGATACACAGAACAGAGCGGAAATCCGGCGCATGCTGAAAAAACCATGTCCTACTTATTGTATACTATGAAACCCCGCGAATCAAGCCCGAAGGGCACAGATGAGCGGCCGGTTTCATGTATGCG
>CALXIZ010000070.1 GCA_944388495.1 uncultured Clostridia bacterium
AGATAACGTAACGATGTCGATCGAACTGATTCACCCGATCGCAATCGAAGAGGGACTGAGATTCGCGATCAGAGAAGGCGGAAGAACGGTAGGATCCGGCGTTGTAACGGAAATCATCGAGTAATCGGTATTCATATTTTTCCGGGGTCTTCCTCAGAAAGATCCGGAAAAATACCGGAAATAGAAAAAAAGAGAGGGTATCCCCTTAAAAGTCATGAAATGACTTGAGGGGATACCCTCTTTTTCTGCAAAAAAATAAAAATAGAAGGGGGATTGCCGGCAAATCCCCCATAACATCACAAAAATGGCACGGGAGGGGTAATCTTTCCGTGCCGTTTTTGATAAAAACACATATCTCGGAAGGAAAAAGGAGAGGACATCCCTTTTTTGCAGCGGAGAAGAAAACGGAGCATCTTTCTGTATATCCGGAAGCTTCGCGTATGATATCCGGATAAATCGGAATCACCGGATACGGATTTTAAAACGCCGGATAAAGATTGAAAAAATAGAATACATAATCGGTATCAACACGAAAAATGGTTGAAATAATCAGATAAAATAATAATGAAATGCATTGACATGGCTTATGAAATGTATTAAAATTTCAGCATAAATTAGTTTGATGAACAAAATGAATTTGAAGAGCGGCTGCACGATATCCGCATCCGGAAACCGGACGATGGCATGACCCGGCACGGGAGCGGGAAAAAGCGGTGCGATAAGGAGAAAGAGCATGGGTGTTAAAACAGTGGCGATAGGAAAACACGTTCTGAAAGTGCCGGTTATTCAGGGCGGCATGGGAATCGGCGTCAGCCGGTGCAGACTCGCCGGAGCGGTGGCAAAGGAAGGCGGTATGGGAGTCATTTCGGCGGCTCAGATCGGCTACGATGATCCTGACTTCCGGAAAGATCCGGAAGCGGCCAATCTTCGTGCGCTCAGAGCTCATATCGCCCGCGCGCGGGAAATTTCCGGAGGGCGGGGCATGATTGCGGTAAATCTGATGGCTGTAACTCAGCTGTATGAAGATTATGTCAGAATCTGTGCGGAAGCGGGGGCGGATGCGATCATTTCCGGTGCGGGACTTCCGTCAAATCTTCCGAAGTGCGCAGAAGGATATGATATCTGCCTGGCTCCTATCGTTTCCAGTGAAAAATCGGCCAGAGTCATTCTCAAATCGTGGGACAGAAAATATCAGCGTACGGCGGATTTTCTCATTATCGAAGGCCCGCTGGCGGGAGGACATCTGGGATTTTCGCAGGAGGAACTGAATCAGATCTCTTCGATGAATTACGATGAGGAAATAAAAAAAATACTTCGGATAAGAGACAGCTTTGCGGAAAAATACGGACATGAGATTCCTGTTTTTTCCGCCGGAGGCATCTTCTCTCCGGAAGATGTCCTGCATCAGCTTGAACTCGGCTGCGACGGCGTACAGGTAGCTTCCCGTTTTGTAGCTACCGAGGAGTGCGATGCCAGTCCGGAATATAAAAGAGCGTATATCGAAGCGGAGGAAAAGGATATTGAGATTATTAAAAGCCCTGTAGGCATGCCGGGGCGTGCGCTGCGCAATGCTTTTACAGACAGAGTCAGGGAAGGAAGCGAAAAGATCACCTGGTGCTTTAACTGCCTGAAGGCCTGCAATCCGAAGACGGCAGACTACTGCATCACACAGGCGCTGATCGATGCCGTGAAGGGAGACCGGCAGAACGGTCTCTTTTTCTGCGGAGCGCGCGTCGGTGAAATCCGTAAAATCACAACAGTAAAAGACCTGATAGAGGAACTGACGCAAAAAATCGGCACCGGTACGGATAAAAAGCAAATTTTGTAGTACAATCCGGTAAAAAAGAAAAAAATCAGGATGCTGTTCCGGATGTGCCGAAAATCTCCTGCTTTCAGGCGGGAGGAAAAGATCGTTTTTAATTTACGGAAACGTTGACATGACAAGAATATAATGATATCGTTGATTCTGAAGATAATCTGTCTCACATTCCGGAGAACGGGGTTTATGAAGTCTGTCTTTGCCCGGGAGATGAAAGGCGGCGGACGGTGCTCTTTTCAGAACAGCGGATCTGCGGATGAGAGAAGGATTGTTCTGCAATTTTAAGGAGAAAGAAAGGGAAAAAGATTTATGAAAAAATCTGTGCGCACATCCGGGCGTTTTCTGGCAGTCATTATGACTGTTGCGCTCGTGTTGTCCGTATGCGCGGTTCCTTCATTTGCTGTCGAAGCAGCAGATGTATCTGCGCCTGCGGCGAGTTTTGTGAATACCTCCGGTGACGGAGGCGATGATGCGGTTTCTCTTTCCGCTTCCCGTACGTTCAAGGCCTCTGTGCCGGTAGATATGACGGAAGCGGAAGCGAAGGAAGCTGCTGAGACGGTGACATGGTCACTGCTCCGGGATACGGGCAAAACATATGTGGATCCGGCTCAGTATCCGAATCAGTATCAGGGCGGTACGCTGGACAGCTGGCTCTGCTCGGATGAAAAGACCCCTCTGTTCACCGATGTGGTGAGCGGCGCGGAGACGAAAGACGGTCAGGTATATCTGACGGTGACATTCCGCAACAACTGTTATTTCTATGACAGAAACGGAAATGCCGACCTGAGCGTGCCTCATTCAAACGGCGGCGCATACATGGATGTCAGCGGATATTTTGATCTTACGGCAGAATCAGGTGATACGACACTGGGTTCCGCGGCTCTGAAGATCGCTCCTTATGACAATTTCCACACGATGGCCGAGATCTATGATGAGATCGATGAGATCGTGGATTTTGCGGCGGAAGAGACTGATCTTTATGTAGAGAAATTTTCCATGGGAAAAAGCCAGGGAGATAACGGACAGGCTTCCCTGGATATGCCGTATCTGATCGTGGCAAAAGATAAAAATGCGGTGAAGAAGTGGCAGTCCATCAAGGAAGAGGCGGAGACAGATCCGTCTGCGCTTCTGAAAAAGATCGAAAACGGTAAGCTCGGAGACTATCAGGTTCCTGTGATGTACTCCAATGTTCACTCCAACGAAGTAGCGGCGTCCGACGGTATTCTTGAATTTGCATGGATGCTGATGGAAGCGGCTGCGAGTGACAGCGGAGATATTCAGTATGATAAGCTTACGGGCTTTACCGAAGAGGGAGAGGCGAAGCTCGCAGAGCAGATGGGACCGGAAGGAGTACAGGGCTCTGTCGCTGTTCCTGATCTCGTAAAAGATACGGCTACTTATCTCGGTTATATTCATGCCGGTGAAAACGGTCCGGAATCCGGAAAGCTGGATCTTGAAAAGTATTATACGATAGAAGAGGAAACTGTAAATATCGATGAGCTTCTGGACGATGTTTTCTACATCATCGTACCGGAAGAAAATGTGGAAGGCCGTACTTATCTGACGCGTACGTCTTCCGGCGGCTTCGATCTCAACAGAGATAATTCCTTCCAGACTCAGGCGGAAACGCAGAACATGACACATCTGATCTCTGAATGGAATCCTGTCAGTTTCGCGGAATTCCACGGAAGAGTAGAGGCGTTCCAGTGTGAACCTTGCGATCCTCCTCACGAACCGAATTTCGAGTACGATCTGCTCGCGGAGCATCTGATGACGGGCGGCGAGGCTCTCGGCATCGCAGCAGTGGCAAATAATGAAGGCCACAACAGCTATGTGATTCCGCAGCGTGACTATCTCGAATATACCGGAAACGGTGATCAGACAGTATGGGCAGATCCGTGGGATGACATGTCCACCAGCTATACGCCGCAGTATGCGATGCTTCACGGTACTGTTTCCTATACGGTAGAAGTACCGGCGTATGATGATTACATGGTACAGGCTCTGGCATACGGCCAGCTGGGTCAGTCCCATTATATCGCACAGAACAAGGAATCCTACCTCACCGCCCAGACAAAGATTCTGGAACGCGGTGTGACGAATGCGAATTCCAATGAAGAAGTGGAACCGTGGTTCTGTGACCAGTATGATGTGGAAGGCGGAGAAGCGGATCTTTTCCGTCCGACATATGAAGAAAACGGCAATTTCTATCCGGAATGCTACATCATTCCTCTGGACGCCGAAAATCAGCATAATCTCCAGGCGGCCAACGACATGATGACATGGCTTACACGCAACGGCGTAAAGGTACAGCTGACAGAAGCGGCGTTTACTTATGACGGTGTGGAATATCCGGCCGGCACGATGATCGTCACGATGTATCAGGCGAAGAGATCGGTTGCGAACGGCGTGCTCTATGACGGCACGGTCATCACGGAATGGCCTCAGCTTTATTCGGAAGGCATCACCGCCTTCAATAAGACGCGCGGTTTTGACATGATCACGTGTGCAGATCCGGCCGCTTACCGGACCATCGAAGCCGTATGCGGCTCTATGATGGATGAAGCGGACTGCGAAAAGTACATGAAGGGTGTAAAATCCGACTTCAGCGGTACAGAAGATGCGAAAGTCATCATCGTCAATGCTTCTGAGGATTCCACAGCGGCAGTGAACTCTCTGCTGCAGAGCGGAAAGTCCGTTTCCTTCATTACAGAAGGAGAATACAAGGGAAGCTTCCTGTGCGACTATGATGCGTGGAAGAGCATCGATCCGCAGTATGTCGTAACCGGCATCGGAGTGGAAGAGTCACAGGCTCCGGCGGCAGAGGAACTGACGAAAGCGCCGAAGATATATATCAGCGGCAAGCCTGCGGACAATACTTCCGGTTTTGTAAAAGCTTCTCTGGTCAGCGGGGCTTATCAGTATAACTATGACCGTCAGGCTATGGAACTTCTGGGATTTGAGGTGACAGAGGATGCTTCCGAAGCAGATCTGATCATCGGCGCGGCAGAGCTTGACGAGCAGGCTCTGGCGGCTGTCAGAGCGGGTACGGCATATATCGGTTACGGAAAGAATGCGATTCCGTCGGCCGAGGAGCTCTTCGCGGAAGGCAGCATCGGCTATCAGTCTGTGGGAGGCGGCATGGACGCTCTGTCTTATGTCACCTATCCGGAGGAGACGATGATCAATGCAAGCTATATCGCAGAGGGCGATGACATCCTCTACGGATACGGCACGGCGTACTTCTCTTCAGTTCCTGAAGGCTCCAGGATTCTCGTGAAGCTGGACAGCAGCAAGGGTCTTCTGGAAGGCTTCCTGCCGAGCACGGGGGAAAATTATGCCGCTTTCAGAAATGATTCCATCCAGGCCTTCTCTTATGAGGGCTCCGGTGCGAACGGGGCGACATTAGATGTTGTTCTTTTCGCAAATACACTGACGAACAAGGTTCACCAGCGCGATGAATTCAACTTCATCAGCAATGCGGCCTTTGATGCGGTGACAGAGGATTCTGATACGCCTGATACACCTGTGACACCGGGATCGGGTTATTCCGATGTACCTGCTGACGCATGGTATGCTGATGCGGTACAGACGGTGACAGAGGCAGGTCTGATGAATGGTGTCGGAGACGGCAAATTTGCTCCGGCTTCCAGTATGTCCCGCGCGATGCTGGCTCAGCTGATCTATAACATGGAAGACACTCCGCAGACTGAAGCGGAAAATAAATTCAGCGATGTTCCGGAAGGCGCATGGTATACGTCTGCTGTAACGTGGGCCGCTTCGGAGGCGATCGTCACCGGTTATGAAGACGGAACTTTCGCTCCTCTGGAAAATATAACGCGTGAACAGCTGGCGACGATGCTCTATCGTTATGCGGGCTCTCCGGAAACGAACGGAACTCTGTCCGCCTTTACGGATGCATCTTCGGCAGGCGGTTATGCGGTAGATGCTCTGACATGGGCTGTGGAAAACGGTGTCATGAACGGCGTCGACAGTGATACGCTCGATCCGAAGGGACTGGCTACACGTGCGCAGACAGCTCAGATGATCGTAAGATATGTGAATCTGGCAGCGTAAAGGTTGTATTTTCTGAAAAATATTCCGCTGTACAGCCTGATGAGGGACGGCCGGCGGATTCTGAAAAAAATTCCTGCAGAGATATATTTCTCTGCAGGAATTTTTTTCTATACCAATAAACGCTGCAGCCGGAATGTCAGGTACGGAGCAGCGGAGATCTACAGCGCTTTCCGGACGGAAATGGCTTTTGCGGGACACATTTCCTGACAGCAGAAGCAGGAGATACAGCCTTTCTTTCTGAATTTTGCCTTTCCTTTTTCTATCCGGATGACGTGAGCGGGACAGCTCTCCGCGCATTTTCCGCAGCCGATGCAGACATCTTTTTTCAGCTGAGGGTAGGATTTCAGCAGCTTCGATGCGAAGAAAAGAAACGGACGCTGCAGAAACGGGGGAATATTGTCGGCAAAATTGAGCGATTTTGTGTCAGGAAGCTGAAAAGGTGCCGGATTTTCCGGGAGAGGATCGCCCCTCAGTACGATTTCACCGGGGCGGGCAAGTCCCTGTTCGACAGACTGACGGATCATGGATATTTCCATAGGATCAAGGCCCATGAGTTTTGCGGCAAAGTAATCCTGGGTGTAGAAATCTCTGGCTGCCAGCAGCAGATGCATCGGACGGGTGGTTCCTCCGGTAGGGCCGTTTCCCTCCATGGCTTCTATGGCATCGATGACTGTGAGCTGCGGATTCACGATCTGTGCGATCTCAAGAAGCATACGGGAAAAATCATCGATATCCGGCCAGCGGTAGTGAAGCTGCGGCTTTTCCAGCCCGGGGACTGTGCCGAACAGATTTTTAATACCGCCGGAATATCCTGTCATGGCGTGCGTTTTCAGCTTACAGATATTGATGATATAATCGGCCTGAAGGACAGGAGTGATCAGATTAAAGCTGCGGTTCGCGAATCCGGAGGGGCAGCTGACGGTGCGGGACGTGAAATCACGGTTGAGATGTGCGTCAGGTTCGAGAACATTCATGCCGCAGGTGCGGTAAACTCTGTTCATGTGTTCTGCGGTATAAAGACCGCCGGAACTTTCGGCGACGGTGATATCGGTGACGCCGCGTTCTCTGATCCAGCGGATGACGCTTTGGATCACCGCGGGGTGTGTCGTCGCGGAGAATACGGGACTTTTTGCCATGACAAGATTGGGCTTGATCACGACTTTCATGCCGGCTCTGAGATCCGATCCGATGTTCAGGTCTTCGAAGCTTCGGCAAAGGGCCGGGTAGATCAGATCTTCCCTGTATTCTGCCACGGTCTGAAGTGTCTGTATCATATGTGAATCTCCTGAAAATTTTTGTACGCAAATTGCAATAGTAAGTGGAACTGATTTTTACGCCGGAGATCTGTAAATGATATTTACTTTAGGTATACAGAAACCGTACCATCCGCAGCCGCGAAGCGTTTTCCCGACGAGGAAAACGCTTCGCGGCTGCGGACGGCGGTATGTTTCCGGCTGTTATGCTATTTTATCACAGATCGGCGCCGGCGTGACAGACACGGATAAAAAGCCTGATATTCAGAGAATGGGATTAAAATGAAACACACGGATGCGTGGAGAAAATCGACTCTGGAAAACATTGAAAACATCGGAATTAGAGATGCGGATCGGGATAAAAAAAGCGGAAATAAAATTCAAATAGTACTTGCCAAACGACCTTGCATCATGTATACTTAATGAGCGTGTTCGGAGAATGGTATGCCCTTCTGAAGGACACAGCCATCCGGACAGATGTTGAAATTTCAGGATTCTGACATCGGTACGCGATGCGATGATGCGGGAAGTTACTGAGCTATCAGAGAATTCCCGCGGAGAACTGTCCGCTCACAGAAGCGGGCGCAGGGATAGAAAATCCTTTTTTTTATGGTCTGAAAAAAAGAAACACCCGGAAGAGTGTGAAAGAGCCTATCCCTCGTACAGAAATAGCGAAAACGTACGAAAATCAAAGGAGGAAGAGAACGAATGAGCAGTCAGAAAATCAGAATTAAATTAAAGGCATATGATCACAAGGCACTGGATCAGAGCGCAGCGAAGATCGTAGAGACGGCGAAGAAGACAGGTGCGGATGTATCCGGTCCGATCCCTCTCCCGACGGAAAAAGAAGTCGTGACGATCCTGAGAGCAGTTCACAAATATAAGGATTCCAGAGAACAGTTCGAGCAGAGAACTCATAAGAGACTGATCGACATTCTGAATCCGGCGCCGAAGACAGTAGACGCTCTGATGAAGCTCGATATGCCGGCAGGCGTGGATATCGAAATCAAATTATAGATTACTAAGATTTTAATATAGATTTTTCGCACGGGTGCATCAGTCCGTATTATCAGAGTTGCATGCGGATGATGGTGTACTGACGCAAGGATTTCTCTTCGGAGAAAGCCCGCTGCAGAAAAGTCTCCCGAAACTTAGTATGATTGCAGATGAAACCGGCCGTCTGTCTTCGCCCTTCGGGCATGATTTACGGGGTTTCACAGTAATCCGCTGTAAGCCAAAAAGGAGGAAAAAACAGTATGAACACTATTTTAGGAAAAAAAGTCGGAATGACACAGATTTTTTCCGAAACGGGCGTTGCAGTTCCGGTTACGGTTATCGAAGCCGGTCCGGTCTATGTAACGCAGATCAAGACAGCTGAGACGGACGGCTATGAAGCGGTTCAGATCGGTTATGAAGAGCAGAAGCCTCACAGAGTGACAAAGCCGCTCAAGGGCCACTTTGAAAAGGCTGAGGCGACTCCGAAAAAGCACCTGCAGGAAGTCAGAGTGGAAAACGCATCGGAGTATCAGCTCAACCAGGAATTTACCGTAGAAATTTTCGAAGCCGGAAAGAAACTGGACATCACAGGTGTTTCCAAGGGTAAGGGAACACAGGGCAATATCAAGAGACACGGCCACCACAGAGGACCGATGGGGCACGGCTCAAAGCATAAGAGACTTGCCGGCGGCCTGGCTGCAGGTACCTATCCTTCCAGAGTATTCAAGGGAAATGACGGTCCGGGAAGAATGGGCCGCGAGACGGTTACAGTACAGAATATCGAACTCGTAAAGGTCATTCCGGAGAGAAACGTACTTCTCGTCAAGGGTTCCGTTCCGGGAAACAAAGGCGGACTCCTCAGAATCAGCTATGCCGTAAAAGGACAGGACCAGTAAGAATTTCGGAAGGAGGAATGAAAAATGGCTAAAGTAACCATGCTGAACATGGCAGGCGAAGCTGCCGGGGAAATCGAACTCAACGACGATATCTTCGGTATCGAAATCAACGAATTCGCTGTGCATGAAGTGATAAAGAATTATCTCGCCAATCAGAGACAGGGCACACAGTCCGCAAAGACGAGAGGCGAAGTAAGAGGGGGCGGCAGAAAGCCTTTCAGACAGAAGGGAACAGGCCGCGGCAGACAGGGAAGCTCCACTTCTCCGAATCATGTAGGAGGCGGTGTGGTATTTGCACCGAAGCCGAGAGATTACAGCTACTCGGTTCCTAAGAAAGTAAAGAGACTGGCTCTGAAGTCCGCGCTCACTTCCAAGGTGAAGGAAAACGAGATCATCGTTCTCGATTCCCTCTCTTTTGAAGCGCCGAAGACGAAGGAAATGATCAAGGTTCTCGAAAACGTGAAAGCGGCGAAGAAGGCCCTGATCGTTATGAGCGAAAAGGATGAAAACGTGGTCAGATCCGCATCGAATATCCCGGGCGTGAGAACGACGGTCGTTTCCGCTATGAACACGTACGAGATCGTCAACGCTACGAGCTTCATCGTAACGAAGGATGCAGTAGAAAAGATTCAGGAGGTGTATTCATAATGAAAACCCCTTACGACGTAATTTTAAAGCCGGTCATCACGGAAAAAAGTATGGACGACGCGGCTATGAGAAAATACACATTTAAAGTCGCTCCGGACGCAAACAAGACGGAAGTGAAGCTCGCGCTCGAAGAGATCTTCGGAATCGAGATCGCGAAAGTAAACATCATGAACGTTAAGGGCAAAGTAAAGAGAATGGGAAGAACCGTTGGAAGAACTCCTGATTCCAAAAAAGCGATCGTAACGCTTAAGGAAGGCAGCAAGGAAATCGAATTCTTCCAGGGATTATAAAGGAGGAAGCGACTGATGGCTATTAAGAAGTATAAACCGATTACGCCGGGTCAGAGAGGCATGACGGTCTCTGCATTTGACGAGATCACGAAGACGACTCCGGAAAAGTCACTCACCGTTACTCTCAAGAAGCATGCCGGCAGAAATGTCAGAGGTAAGATCACCGTCAGACACAGAGGCGGCGGATACAGACCGAAGTACAGAATCATAGATTTCAAGAGAAGAAAAGACGGAATTCCTGGTAAGGTTTCCGCTATCGAATACGATCCGAACAGAAGCGCAAATATCGCACTCATCGTTTACGCAGACGGCGAGAAGAGATACATCATCGCACCGAACAAGCTCGGTGTGGGCGATGTCATCGTTTCCGGCGCTGATGCGGACATCAAGGTAGGAAATGCTCTTCCTCTGAGAAACATTCCGGTGGGTACTGTAATCCACAACATCGAACTCAAGCCGGGCAGAGGCGCTCAGCTGGTAAGATCCGCAGGAAACGGCGCTCAGCTGATGGCAAAGGAAGGCGACTATGCTCAGGTAAGACTCCCGTCCGGAGAAGTAAGAAAGATCCGGATCGAATGCAGAGCCACGATCGGTGAAGTAGGCAATCTCGACCACGAGAACATCAAGATCGGTAAAGCCGGCAAGAAGAGACATATGGGCATCCGTCCGACTGTCAGAGGTTCTGTCATGAACCCGAATGATCACCCTCACGGCGGTGGTGAAGGACGTGCTCCGATCGGACGTAAGGGACCTGTCACTCCTTGGGGTAAGCCTGCTCTCGGTCTGAAGACCAGAAAGAAGAACAAGGCATCCGACAAGTATATCGTGAAGAGACGCAACGAGAAATAGTTGAAGGGAGGAATTGAAACATGGGCAGATCAGTAAAAAAAGGACCTTTTGTCAATAAAAAGTTACTCGCCAGAATCGAAGAGCTGAATGCGGCAAACGAGAAAAAAGTACTGAAGACATGGTCTAGACCGTCAACTATTTTCCCGCAGATGGTAGGACACACGATCGCAGTGCATGACGGCAGAAAACATGTTCCTGTATATATTACGGAAGATATGGTAGGACACCGCCTCGGAGAATTCGCACCGACCAGAACATACAGAGGTCATGCGGATAAGGAAAAATCTTCGAAGAGAGGTTAAGAGAATAACGAAGGGAGGGCTTACAGTATGGAAGCTAAGGCCATTGCAAAGTATGTAAAGATGTCTCCGAGCAAGTTGAAGCCTGTTTGCGATCTCGTGAGAGGCAAAAACCTGAGCGAAGCGTTGACGATATTGAAGTTTACACCCGGCAAAGGATCGGAAATCGTGGAGAAGGTCGTAAAATCTGCGGCTGCAAATGCGGAAAACAACCACGACATGAACCCGGACTCCTTATATGTAGCAGAAATTTCTGCCAACAAGGGACCTACGATGAAGAGATTCAGGGCGGGTTCTCAGGGCAGAGCCTCGATGATTCTGAAAAGAACGAGTCACGTCGGCGTTACGTTAAAAGAGAGATAGACTGAACAGGAGGTTTATTCATGGGTCAGAAAGTAAGTCCACATGGTTTAAGAGTGGGCGTCATCCAGGACTGGGATTCCAAATGGTACGCAGATAAAAATAATTTCTCCGATTATCTGATCGAGGATAAAAAAGTAAGAGATTTCGTAAAGAAAAAGCTCTATATGGCGGGCATCTCCAGAGTTCTCATCGAAAGAGCGGCAAACAATCAGATGAGAATCACGATCCTCGCAGGCAAGCCGGGCATGATTATCGGAAGATCCGGCGCGGGCATCGAGGAACTCAAAAAGGATCTGGAGAAACTCACGAAGAAGAACATCAACATCAACATCGTTGAAGTAAGAAGAACGGAACTCGACGCGCAGCTGACCGCTGAAAGCATCGCGCAGGCGCTCGAGAGAAGAATCTCCTTCCGCCGTGCGATGAAGCAGGCGATCGGCAGAACGATGAAGGCCGGAAGCAAGGGTATCAAGGTCGTTCTTTCCGGAAGACTCGGCGGCGCCGAAATCGCAAGAAGCGAAAAATACAGCGAAGGTAACGTTCCTCTCCATACGATCCGCGCAAATATCGACTACGGATTTGCGGAAGCCGATACCACTTACGGTAAGATCGGCGTAAAAGTATGGATCAATCAGGGCGAAATTCTCGGCAAGGATCTCGTAAGTCCGGTTCCTGAGGATGCAGGCAAGTCCGACAGAAAGGGCGGCAGAAGAAGACAGGACGGCGAGAGAAGAAACGACAGAAACCGCAGAGACAGAAGAGACAGAAATAACAGCCGCGGCGGTGAGGAAAAGAAAGCAATGCCGATCCAGAGAAGAAAGCTCATTAAGAGAGAGGAACCGGCGGCACCTCAGACAGAGGAAGCGGCACCTCAGGTAGAGGAAGCGCCTGTTGAAGCGGCTCCTGCTACGGAAGAATAGAAGCGCTAAGGAAGGAGGAACGGACCGATGTTAATGCCAAAGAGAGTAAAGCACCGCAGAGTGCACAGAGGCAGAATGAAAGGTGTTGCCACAAAGGGCAATACTATCACATATGGTTCTTTTGGACTCGTCGCACAGGAATGCGGCTGGATCACTTCAAATCAGATCGAAGCGGCCAGAATTGCGATGACGAGATATATCAAGAGAGGCGGAAAGGTTTATATCAAAATCTTCCCTCACAAGTCAGTAACCAAGAAGCCTGCGGAAGTTCGAATGGGTTCCGGTAAAGGTTCCCCGGAATACTGGGTAGCTGTAGTAAAGCCGGGCAGAGTCATGTTCGAACTGGACGGAGTACCGGAAGAAAAGGCGAGAGAAGCGATGCGTCTGGCGTCGCACAAGCTCCCTGTCAAGTGCAAGTTTATGGTTAAGGAGATTTCAGAAGAGGGCGGTGAAGCGTAAATGAAAATCGAATCTATCAGAGAAATGACGCCGGCTGAGCTCAACAGTGAACTTCTGAAGCTCAAGAACGAATTATTCAATCTGAGATTTCAGCACGTTACGGGTCAGCTCGAAAACCCTGTCAAGATGCGGGAAGTGAAGAAAGATATCGCAAGAGTGAAGACTGTGATCAGAGAAAAAGAACTCAGCGCGCAGGCTCAGGCATAACCGAAAGGAGGATGGAACATGTCAGACAGAAATAACAGAAAGACAAAGGTCGGCGTGGTCGTCAGCAATAAAATGGATAAGACGATTACAGTTGCTGTAGAAGACTTTGTCAGACATTCTCTTTACGGAAAGGCTGTTAAGAGAACGAAGAAATTTAAGGCTCATGACGAAGAAAACACATGCAGCATCGGTGATACCGTCAGAATTATGGAGACGAGACCTCTCAGCAAGAGCAAGAGATGGAGACTCGTCGAAATCGTGGAAAAAGTGAAATAAACTGCGAAAGGAGACATATATAGATGATCCAGACAGAGAGCAGGCTTAGAGTAGCCGACAATTCCGGTGCAAAAGAGTTATTATGTATTCGTGTTTTGGGCGGCACAGGCCATAAGGTTGCAAATATCGGAGATGTTATCGTTTGCGCTGTGAAAGATGCAACACCAGGCGGCGTTGTAAAGAAGAGCGATGTCGTAAAGGCGGTTATCGTTCGTTCCAAGAGCGGCGTAAGAAGACCGGACGGAAGCTACGTGAAGTTCGACCAGAACGCAGCGGTTGTCATCAGAGATGACAAGACGCCGGTAGGCACGCGTATTTTCGGACCTGTAGCCAGAGAACTGAGAGACAAGGGCTACATGAAGATCGTGTCCCTGGCACCGGAAGTACTGTAAGGCGGAGGTGTTATAGATGCATATCAAGAAAGACGATACGGTTATCGTTATCACAGGCAAGGATAAGGGCAAGAAGGGCAAGGTCATCAAGGCCATGCCGAAGGAAAACAGAGTCATCGTCGAGGGAGTAAATATCCAGACGAAGCATGCCAAGCAGACGAGAACGTCCCCTGCGGAGATCAAACATCAGGAAGGACCGATCGATGTGTCCAACGTCATGTACTATGACAGCAAGGCGAAGGCGCCGACGAGAATCGGCTATGTGATCGAAGACGGCAAAAAGTACAGAATCTCCAAGAAAACTGGAGAGAAAATCGACTAAGATGTCTGACCGGAAAGGAGGGAACGAATCTTGGCAGCAAGACTTAAGGAATATTACAAAAATACCGTATTCAGCGGTTTAATGGATAAATTTCAGTACAAGAACGTGATGGAAGTTCCGAAGCTCGAGAAAATCACTCTCAACATGGGACTCGGAAATATAAAGGATAATCAGAAGATGCTCGAGACAGCCGTTCAGGAGCTGGCGATCATCTCCGGACAGAAGCCTGTTATGACACGGGCAAAGAAATCCATCGCGAACTTCAAGCTCAGAGAGGGCATGCCGATCGGAGCAAAGGTGACACTGAGAGGCGAAAACATGTACATTTTCGCGGATAAGTTCTTCAATATCGCGCTTCCGCGTGTAAGAGACTTCAAGGGTGTCAGCAGAAACTCCTTCGACGGAAGAGGCAACTACACGATGGGCATCAAAGAACAGCTCATTTTCCCTGAAATCGATTACGACAAGATCGACAAGATCAAGGGTATGGATATCACATTTACTACGACGGCGAAGACTGACGAAGAAGCGCAGGCTCTTCTCGAAATGCTCGGAATGCCGTTCGAAAGACAGTAAAGGAGGGGAAAGATGGCTAAGACATCTCTCAAGGTAAAACAGCAGAGAAAACCGAAGTATTCTACTCGTGCATATACAAGATGCAAGGTTTGCGGCAGACCGCATTCCGTTCTGAGAAAGTACGGCATCTGCCGTATCTGCTTCAGAGAAATGGCTTATAAGGGAGAAATCCCTGGCGTCAGAAAGGCGAGCTGGTAATCCGGAAACCGAGGAAAGGAGGTTCTGAAAATGACAATGACTGATCCTATAGCGGATATGTTGACGAGAATCAGAAATGCCAATATGGTAGGTCACAAGACGGTCGACATTCCCGCTTCCAATATGAAAAAAGCGATCGCTGAAATCCTGAAAGAAGAAGGTTACATCGAAGATTTTGAAGTGACCGAGGACGGCAAGCAGGGTGTCATTAAAATCACGATGAAATATGGCGCGGACAAAGAACGCGTAATCAGCGGACTCAAGAAGATTTCGAAGCCGGGTCTCAAAGTTTATGCCAAGAGAAACGAGATTCCTAAGGTGCTGGGCGGTCTGGGGATCGCGATTATCTCCACTTCCAAGGGCATCATCAGCGACAAGAAGGCGAGACAGTTAGGCGTAGGCGGAGAAGTAATCTGTTACGTTTGGTAGGGAGGAAAGAATATGTCAAGAATAGGTAAGAAACCTGTAGCAATCCCGGCCGGCGTAGAGGTGAAATTTGAAAACGGCGTCGTAGCCGTCAAGGGACCTAAGGGTGAACTCACGCAGCCGGTGAATACAAAGTTAGTCAATATCGCTCTGGAAGACGGTCATGTGATCGTATCGAGAGATGACGACTCCAAGGAAAAGAGATCCGCGCACGGCCTTTACAGAACGCTGATCCACAATATGATCACGGGCGTCAGCGAAGGTTACGAAAAGAAACTCGAACTCGTAGGCGTAGGATACAGAGCTGAAAAGAAGGGCGACACGCTCGTGCTTCACCTGGGTTATTCACATCCGATCGAAATGAAAGATCCGGAAGGGATCACGACTGAGGTACCGTCTCAGACTGATATCACGGTAAAAGGCATCGATAAGGCAGAAGTGGGCAATTATGCGGCAGTCATCCGCGAACACAGAAAGCCTGAACCTTACAAGGGCAAGGGTATCAAGTATGCCGGCGAAGTGATCATCAGAAAAGAAGGTAAATCAGGCGCGAAATAGCAGAAAGGAGTGAAAAAACATGGCAAAAGCGACAAAGAAAGAAAAGCGTCTGGCAAGACATGCCAGAGTAAGAAAGCATATCTCCGGAACTCCTGAAAGACCAAGACTCTGCGTGTTCAAAAGTGCAAAGAATATCTATGCACAGGTGATCGATGACACGACAGGAAATACACTCGTTTCTGCATCCACTCTCGATAAGGACATCAAAGCGGAGGCAGCATACGGCGGCAACAAAGCGGCTGCAAAGCTTGTAGGTGAAAGCGTCGGCAGAAAAGCCCTCGAAAAGGGCATCGAGACGGTCGCTTTCGACAGAGGCGGTTTCTTATTCCACGGCAGAGTAAAGGAACTGGCCGACGGTGCACGCGAAGCGGGATTGAAATTCTAACAGGAGGAGGACGAATATGCGACAGAATGCAATCGATGCATCAAAGACCGAGCTCAAGGAAACGATCGTCAATATCAGACGTGTTGCAAAGGTAGTCAAGGGCGGCCGTAACTTCCGGTTCAGCGTGACCGTTGTCGTCGGTGACGGCGCAGGCCACGTAGGCGTAGGTCTGGGCAAGGCTGCGGAAATTCCGGAAGCGGTAAGAAAAGCGACGGAAGACGCAAAGAAGAAGATGATTGAAGTTCCGATGGTGGGAACGACAGTTCCACACAGAAACACGGGCATTTTCGGCGCAGGCCAGGTTCTGATCATGCCTGCCGCACCGGGTACCGGCGTAATCGCCGGCGGCTCTGTCCGTATGGTTCTCGAACATGCGGGCATCAGAGACGTCAGAGCGAAGTCCATCGGCTCCAATAATGCAGTAAATATGGCGTTAGCTACGATAAAGAGCCTCTCCACTCTCAAGACTGTAGAACAGGTCGCAAGACTGAGAGGTAAGACAAAAGAAGAAATCTTAGGGTAAGGGGGAGAAGAAATGGCTGATAAACTCAAAGTAACTCTGGTAAAGAGCACAATCGGTTCTTCTCCTAAGCAGAAGAAGGTTGTGGAAGCGCTCGGCCTGAAAAAGACGAACAAGAGCGTGGAACTCCCGGACAGCCCGCAGACGCGGGGTGCTATCGAAAAGGTGAAGCATCTTTTAAAAGTAGAAGAGCTTTAGATACAGGGATTGGAGGTGTAACAGATGAAACTGCACGAACTCAGCAAGCCTATCGGTTCTACGAAGAATACGAAGAGAAGAGGCAGAGGTACGGCTACAGGTCAGGGTAAGACCGGCGGCCGCGGTATGAACGGTCAGAAGTCCAGAAGCGGCGGCGGTGTCAGACTCGGCTTTGAAGGCGGTCAGATGCCGTTATACAGAAGAATCCCGAAGAGAGGATTCACGAATATCTTCCGCAAGGAATGGTCCATCATGAACGTCAGTGATCTCAACTGCTTCGAGGACGGAACCGAAATCACACCTGAACTGCTCGCAAAAGAGGGTAAGGTAAAGCAGGTGAAGGCAGGCGTCAAGATTCTGGGAGAAGGGAATCTTGAGAAGAAGCTGACCGTTAAGGCGAATAAGTTCAGTAAGACCGCAATAGAAAAGATCGAGGCTGCCGGCGGAAAGGCAGAGGTGATCTGATGAATTCTCTGAAGTCGCTCGGACAGGCATTTAAAGTGCCTGAGATAAGAAGAAAGTTACTTTTTACAGTTCTGATGCTCGTCATATTCAGACTGGGCTGCTGTATTCCGGTTCCGAATATCAACAGATCGGTACTCGATGAATATTTCAGCAGTGCGTCGGGCCTGTTCGGACTTTTCGATATGTTTTCCGGCGGATCATTCAGTAATTTCACCATCTTTGCACTGAGTATCACACCGTATATCACGGCTTCGATTATACTTCAGCTGCTGACCGTCGTAATCCCCCGCCTGGAGGCGCTTTCCAAGGAGGGAACGGAAGGCAGAAAAAAAATAGCGCAGTATACGAGATATCTGACTGTCGTGCTCGCTTTCATTCAGTCCATCGCGCTTACACTGGGACTGTTCCGCAGCGCGGTTATCGATCAGTCGTTCTTTTCGACGGCTGTCGTCATCATCACGCTGACGGCGGGAACGGCATTCCTCATGTGGCTCGGTGAGCAGATCAACGAGCACGGAATCGGAAACGGTATCTCTCTGATCATCATGGCAGGTATCGTGGCGAGAATGCCGAGCGCCATTCATCAGACGTTCGTCAATCTCCGCGACGGTCAGGTCAGCGTGATCAGCGTAATCATATTCCTCATATTCGCTCTGGCGGTTATCGTGGGCGTAATTGAGATTCAGCAGGGAACGAGAAAGATCCCTGTACAGTATGCAAAACGCGTCGTGGGAAGAAAAATGTACGGCGGCCAGAATACGCATATCCCGATGAAGGTCAATCAGGCGGGCGTCATTCCGGTTATCTTCTCTCTGTCGATCCTCTCATTCCCTCTGACGGTCACATATTTTACAGACTCCACATCGGGATTTACTCAGTTTATCACGAAGTATCTCTCGCCGAGCGGCAATCCGGGTGTCTGGATTTATTCCGTACTGAACATCGTACTCATCATGTTCTTCACCTACTTCTATACAGCGATTACCTTCAATCCTCAGGAAGTAGCCGATAACATGAAGGCAAACGGCGGCTTTATACCGGGAATCCGTCCGGGCAGACCTACTGTGGAATATCTCAGCAGAGTGATGACGAGAATCACCTTCGTAGGAGCCATTTTCCTGGCGGTGATTGCGACGATTCCGACGATCATCGGAAACTTTACAGCACTCCAGATTCAGTTCGGAGGAACATCACTTCTGATCGCAGTCGGTGTTGCTCTTGATACGATGAAGCAGCTCGAATCGCAGCTCATCATGAGAAATTATTCGGGATTCCTGAAATAGCCCCGAAATCAGGAGGAGAAAACCATGTTGAACATTGTACTGTTAGGCCCTCCGGGAGCCGGAAAAGGCACCCAGGCAGAACTCATTGTCAAGAAATATAATATCCCTCAGATTTCCACCGGAGATATCTTCAGAGCCAATATCAAAGGCGGAACAGAGCTCGGAAAGAAAGCCCAGTCCTATATGGACAAAGGCGAACTGGTACCGGACGAACTGGTGGTGGATCTCGTCAGAGACCGCCTGAATCAGGACGACTGTGCGGACGGCTTTATGCTGGACGGATTTCCGAGAACGGTCTTTCAGGCGGAGGAACTCGACAAGATGATGAAGGAGAGAAACCTCTCCATCACGAAAGTGCTGAACATCGAAGTGGAAGCTTCCAAGCTGATCGATCGTATCGCAGGCAGAAGAGTCTGCAGATCCTGCGGAGCGACGTATAATATCAATACAAAGCCGACTGCCAAAGAAGGCATCTGTGATGTCTGCGGCGGCGAAGTATATCAGAGAGCGGACGACAACAGAGATACAGTGGAAAACCGTATCAGCGTATACAACTCTCAGACGGCTCCGCTCGTGGAATATTACACAAAAGCAGGAAATCTGGCTACGATCAACGGAGACCAGCCGATGGACAGTGTATTTTCCGACATCGTGAAGGTGCTGGGAGAATAAACATGATCATCATAAAATCCGATGCTGAAATCGAAACGATGAAAATACCGGCGAAGCTTACGGCGGAAATTCTTCGCGATCTGGAGAAATTTATCCGCCCGGGAATCTCGACATATGATATCGATCAGTTTGTCGAATCCCGTATCCTTGAAGGCGGGATGAAACCTGCTTTCAAGGGATACGGAGGATTTCCGGCCAGCGCCTGCGTATCGGTGAATGAGGTTATCGTTCACGGGATTCCCTCGAAGGAGAAGATACTTCACGGGGGAGATATCGTCAGTGTCGACGCGGGTGCGATCTACGAAGGCTGGTACAGCGATATGGCCCGTACCTATGCTGTCGGAGAGATTTCTCCGGAAGCGGAACGTCTCGTCAGAACGACCGAGGAGAGTTTTTTCGAAGGGCTGAAGTACTGCGTGGCGGGAAACTATCTGTCCGACGTTTCTCATGCGATTCAGGTACACCTGGAATCCGCCGGATTCGGTGTAATCCGCGATTATGTGGGACACGGCCTCGGCAGAGAGATGCACGAACAGCCGGCCGTTCCGAATTACGGGCGTCCGGGCAGAGGTCCGAAACTGGAAAAGGGAATGGTTCTCGCTATCGAGCCGATGGTCAGCGCCGGTTCCTATGAGGTAAACGTCCTCGATGACGAATGGACTGCGGTGACGCGTGACGGAAGTCTGGCGGCGCACTACGAAAATACGGTGGTGATCACGGACGGCGAACCGCTGGTGATCACACTTTTATAAAGGTGAGACGATGACGATTAAGAAAAACGATTTGGTCCCCGGACAGATTGTAAAGTCAAAGGCAGGGCACGATAAAGGCTGTGTATTTTTCGTCGTTGAAGTTCTGGATGATGATTATGTTCTGATTGCTGACGGTGACAGAAGAAAATATGACAGTCCCAAGAAGAAGAAAGTGAAACATCTGCAACCATATAACAGGATCAATGAGGTGATTTCCGAGAAGATCCGCCTGGGATTGAAAATCGAAAATATTGACCTGCAAAGAGAACTGGAAGCGTCCGGTGCGGTTCAGCTGGCCGTATCTGATGAGGAGGAGATGGAAAAAGATGTCTAAAAAAGATGTAATCGAAGTATTTGGAACTGTGGTAGAAGCTCAGCCGAACGCAATGTTTAAAGTAAAATTGGATAACGATTATGAGGTACTCGCTCATATTTCGGGTAAGATCCGGATGAATTTTATCAGAATCCTTCCGGGCGACAGGGTGAAAGTGGAATTGTCACCGTATGATCTGTCCAGAGGCAGAATCACATGGCGTGATAAATAAACGGAAAAGCGCAGGTGAAAGTGCTACAGGAGCACGGAATCTTTTTATGCCGGCGCCGAAAGCAAAGGAGGCAGACAGATGAAGGTAAGATCTTCCGTAAAACCGATCTGCGAAAAATGCAAGGTCATCAAGAGACACGGAAAAGTCATGGTTATTTGCAAGAATCCGAAGCATAAGCAGACGCAGGGTTAAAAATTTTTTTTCAGAAATATCATAATTTCTGATGACAGATTATCAAATACGTGATAAAGTATTAATTTAGTCAACGCATAAAAAAACGGAATTAAAGGAAAGCAGAAAGAGAGGTGTACGCGAATGGCTCGTATAGCCGGTGTGGATTTACCGAACGACAAAAGAGTCGAAATCGGACTCACTTATATCTATGGCATAGGAAGACCGACAGCGAATGATATCTTATCTAAAGCAGAAATTAATCCTGACACGAGAGTAAAGGATTTAACAGAAGAAGAGATCGGTAAGATCAGAAAGATCATAGATAACGAATATCATGTAGAAGGTGATCTCAGAAGAGAGGTCAACCTGAATATAAAACGACTGATGGAAATCGGATGCTACAGAGGCATTAGACATAGAAGAGGTCTGCCTGTCAGAGGACAGAAGACCAAGACAAACGCGAGAACGAGAAAAGGCCCGAAGAAGACTGTGGGCAGAAAGAAAAAGTAAAGGAGGTAGGATATCATGGCTAAACCCGTAAAGAAGACGACAGTCAGAAAAAAAAGAAAAGAACGTAAAAATATTGAACGCGGTCAGGCTCATATCCAGGCTACCTTCAACAACACGATCGTAACGCTGACCGACATGAGCGGAAATGCTCTGGCATGGTCCAGCGCAGGTTCTCTCGGATTCAAGGGTTCGAGAAAGTCCACTCCTTTTGCTGCTCAGAGCGCAGCGGAAGTGGCTGCAAAGGGTGCGATGGAGCACGGCCTCAAGACGGTGGAAGTTTACGTAAAAGGTCCGGGTTCCGGCAGAGAAGCGGCGATCAGAGCACTTCAGACAGCAGGCCTTGAGATCACGATGATCAAGGATATCACCCCTATTCCTCATAACGGCTGCAGAC